>JAFAVN010000128.1 GCA_019242435.1 Verrucomicrobiota bacterium
ATCCGCATGCGGGGTTCGACAAAGACCTCGGCTTTCTCAGGAGGATAATGAACAAAGTAGCTCTGCACGTAGCGCCGATAATCTTCCAATGTCACGTTCAACTCCTGCTGGTAGAGTTGCTCCAGGGATGATGGCGGGACCGCCAACCGGTAATCTTCCAAGCCGAGGGGGCCTTCTAGTACCAGGCCTTCAGTCCGGCCGGGATACAATCGGGCGAATCGGATTCCGAGCATGGCTCCCATTGAATGGCCGACAATCACCGCTTTTGGAATCTGCAGGAGATCCAATAGCCCGGCCGTATTCTCTGCCAGGAAATCGAAACTGTAGTGAAGATCAGCTTTCGAAGACCTGCCGAACCCGACCTGATCCGGCACTACTACCCGGTAACCACGGTCAGTGAGGAATTTGATGGTGTCGGCCCAATATGCTCCCCAGAAATTCTTGCCATGAAGGAGCACAACCGTCCGCCCATTCGGGTTCTTCGGCGGCTGGACGTCCATGAAAGACATCCGAACATCTTGCCCTTGAACATAAAGGTTCAGGAAGGCGGTCGGATAGGGATATTTCAGTTCCTCAAAACCAATGCCCAACGGATTATCGTAATGCTCAGGAAGCGGTTTCTGTTGAGCAATAGCAGCCCCGGCGATTAACGAAAAACAGAGCGAAGCCAGACAGATCCGTATTCTTGTCACCACGGTATAAGGAACGAAGGCGCTATTGCCGTCAAGAGCGGGAACGAGCTGAATGAAGGGACAGCGGCGAAGCAGCGGCTTAGGATAGCCTGATCCGTCGGCTGCCCAAGTGCGTCAGCATAATGATGCGGCGAAGCATGCCAAAATTGGTAGGGCAAGGCTCCCGAACGGTCTGAGCGGCTCCCCAAGGGCCTGAAGCCCTCTCCTGAAGATATCGCACGCCGGGTCAATGGCGCGGCCGAGCCGTTCCGAGGGCGATACCGAAGCCCGAGGGCAGGGAACCATTCCATTGGATGAAAAGCGGCAAAGCAAAGCCTTGTAGTCCCTTCCCTGCATTGGATCAGATCTGACGCGCTGGGAACGGCTCGGCGACTTTGCGGTTCAATTAGCCGGGATCGGGGTCAGTTCAATCGCCTTGCATACAATTTGCGGAGGTCCGGAGCCTCGCCTAACAACCTTGGGTTCTTTACGGCATCCTGATCTTGACGCGCCTAGCGGTCCGCCGGACCCGGATGTCCTAAGCGCGGCTTAGCCGCTGTCCCCACCGTTCTACAATAGCTTGGGGCCCTCGTCTGGTTCGTCCAACCTGAGACTGGCAATTTCCGGTAAAGATGCGCTGCCTATTATTCCCTGCAGATCGCCGTACATGCCGGACATTCCCTCGATCACCGTCTCGATCTGTTTCTCTCGAGCGCTCCACTGCTTAATCAGCGCTCGTTTCTCCCGCTCCAGTTGCTCCTTCATTCCAACAAATGTTCGGAGAACCGCATTCACCCGCTCCCGGAACTCGGGGCCGGTGAGATAACGATAAAGAATTTCCATTTTCCTATCCCGGCCCTCGGACGAAAGCCGGGCGAAAGTCAATGCGATCAGTTGTTGTCGCAGAGTCGTGGCGAGAATTGGCCACACTTTCAGATCGCACACCCACAGTCCGTCAATCACCCCAAAATGATCGACGCCGTCGGGGAGTACGGTCGACACCAGGATGCCGAACTCAGATTTGTTGGCGATCATATCAGCTCGAAGCTTCTCCAGCCATTTCGGGTTCCAATTCTGGGTATTCTTGGTTTCCCAGGTGATCGAACCGCAGGCACGGCCGTCACCGGACAAAACGTGTTGAACGACGTCCGCGCCAAAAACACCCTTTGAAATCGGCTCAATCCGGTCAGTTCCGAAGCGGCTGGCAAGTTCCCGTTCCAAGATTAGTTCCAGCACTTCGCCCTGCGTTTGCTGGGAGCCTTGCTCCATTTTGCGGCGGAGATTTTCGGCTACTTGCCGGGCGTCGTCCCGCTGTTTCTCGAGCTCCCGCTGCTTCAGGCGTAACGCGTCCAGCTCTTCCCGAAATTTCTGGGTCGCCAGTTGCTCGGCTTTCTGGACAGCCTCTGCCGCCGCGGCCTGGCGGGCTTCCAACGCCACTTTTTGCAATGCCTCCTGGTGTGATAGCTTAAGATCCTCGATAGCTCGTTTAAGCGCGATTTCCGCGCTGTTTTTCAGAGCCAGTTGAGTCTGAATCTCCTGGATCAACTGATTCTGACCGTCCATCTGATCTTTTAAGATCTGTTCACGAACCTTCGCTCGTTGCAGCTCTTCCGCCCGCACCGTTTGGCTGATAGTTTCCCGTTCCGCCTCAAGCTGTTTGGCCAGGTTGACTGCCTGTTCTGCTTTTTCCTTCTCGAACTTGGCGCGTTCGGCCAGAAGAGTTGCTTCCCGGCTGCGCCAACCGGCAATCTCAGCGGTTAACTGTTGCAGCTGCTGTTCGAGGGCTTTTTCCCGGTTCGAATATTCGCGCCCGATTTCGGCGCGTAACCGGTCGAGCTCGCGGGCTTGTTCTTGTGCCCAGGTTCGTTGCAGCTGCTGAATCGTCGACTCGGCCAGGCCCGCCCGCAAAACAAACCGATGCAGATTATCATGGGGACAGACAACTTCTTGTTCCAGGCTTAATCGGATCGGGTCTTCATCAGCGAGCATAGCCTGAATATCTCACATCCCGCCCCAGTTTCAGAAGCGCGTAGACGAAGCAATATTTTCGACGCTCTCATCTGAAACTGGGGCGGGATGCGACATATTCAGGCTCAGGCTAGACGATCACCAGATCCACGCCCGGTAATTCCTGCATCAGAATTTCATGCATCGAGAGACCGAAACGATAAAAACGTCTTGGCTTAGCACGGCCCAGGACGATGTGGGTGATGCCATATTCTTTGACGAAAGAAACCAAAGCCTGGGCGACATTGTCATGCTTCAATAATATAACCAGGCCGCCCATTTTCTGAGCAGTTTCCAAGGTATCGGCTACCCGTCGCTGGACCTCCGCGTCGATGCGAACCGCTGATTCCTCCGGAGTACGAACATAGACCGCGTACCATTGAGCGTTAAGTTGGGCAGCGAGTCGAGCCGTCTTGCGTAATAGTCTGCCGGGGTCCGGTCCTTGACTGCTGATTGCAACCATCACCTGGCCCAATGCGTTTACATTGGGACCTTGATCGGCGCCTCCCCGTTGTTTCCGGTCCAGAAGGTTGGCCGTCTCACTCAAAGTCATTTCTCGAAGCCGGGTGAGATTTTGGGTGGTAAAGAAATTGGCCAACGCAGATTCGATCCGCTCTTTTGCGTAGATTTTGCCCGCTTGCAGTCGTTCCTGGAGGTCTTCGGCCGGCAAGTCGATGTTTACAATCTGGTCCGCACGCGCCACAATTTCATCCGGTACGCGTTCCTTTACGCGGACGCCGGTCGCA
>JAFAVN010000153.1 GCA_019242435.1 Verrucomicrobiota bacterium
GCGACCTATAGCGAGATTGATAAAGTTCCGGAGCAAGGTCGTGGTGATCAAAAACGAATTTTTTCCCGATCAGCTTGAACACGAATCCGACCACGAACAGCGTGTCGGGAGGGTTGTGAGCATGGATTACGTCAACCCCGTGGCGCAGGGCGACATAGATGCTTATCAGCAAGCAGCCGAGTGTAAAGTAGGCGTATTCTCCTACATAACCGATGAAAGCCTTGAATTTGGTCAGTTGTCTCTGAAGAGCCGTTTGCCGTTCGGCCGGAGCTTTTTGGAAGAATTCCACCTCAGGGATCCGGTAAACGCGAATGCCATTGACAATCTCGGTAGTTTTTTCTCCCTTCCGCTTGAGGCAAGCCACTGTGATGTCGTAGCCTTCATGCCGAAGTAGGGCAGCCTCGTTCCTGACCCGCGGGTCGGACGGGAAGCGGTTTTGCACTAACATTAAGATTTTACCAGCAGATGCCTTCATAATTAACGGGCTGCCTCGAACGATCTGAGAAGATGCGCACCAGGTCAATAACTACCGAGCCGTGGTTAAGACCGGCGACATTCTCCTCAAAGGATTTGCCTTTCTTAGCCACAACCAGCACTTCGCTCTCCTCGATGACGTCCTGGATTCGCTCTCTCAGCAGCGACGCAATATGGGGAATGCTGTGTTCGATATACCGCTTGTTCGCGCCGCGAATTCTCGCCAGAGAAACCTCCTCATCATAAATGGAGATGGCGTACCCTTTCCCAATTAAACTTTCTATCAGACTGACGATCGGGCTTTCTCTCAGATCATCAGTTCCGGCTTTAAAGCTCAGGCCAAGAACACCAATTCTGTTCTTTCCGGTCTTCGTTACCTGATCTATGGCTCTGGCAACTTGCAGCCGATTGCTCTCCAAGAGCGAGTTCAGCATCGGGATTTCGACGTCTCTCAATTTGCTTTCGTAAAGCAGCGCCCGCAGATCCTTGGGGAGGCAGGACCCACCAAAAGCGAAGCCCGGTTTCAAGTAGTAGGGCGAGAGATTCAGTTTCCTGTCCTGGCAGAAAATGTTCATCACCTCGTGACTATCGATGCCGAGGGCTTTGCAGAAGTTTCCTATCTCGTTGGCAAACGTAATCTTGACCGCATGGAAAGCGTTGCAAGCGTACTTCATCATTTCCGCCGTTCGAATACGGCAATGCTCGAGCGGCGCATCAACGCGATCATACAAACTGGCTACCAGGGCACCGGACCGTTCATCGGTCGATCCGATCACGGTCATGGGCGGATGATAATAATCGTAAACCGCCGTGGTTTCTCTCATGAACTCCGGGTTGACGCAGACCCCGAATCCTTCACCCAGCTTTTTCCCCGAGCTAGACTCTAACAGAGGGATGATTTTACCTTCAACCGTACCGGGTAGCACCGTGCTCCGAATGGTGACCACATGAAACTGATCGGTCTTTGCTATCAACTCACCGATCTGGGCGGCAACCCGCAAAATCTGCGAAGCACCGAAACTGCCATTCCCATTGCTTGGCGTGCCAACTGAAACAAAAGAAACATCGCCAATCTCCTTGGCGCTAGTCAATGCGCGGATTCTACCCGATCGTACCGCCTCGGCGATAACTTCCCCTAGCTCCGGTTCAACGATCGGGCTCTGACCCCGGTTGATCGCATCTACCTTAGCAGCATCTGGGTCAATGCCGGTAACATCATGTCCGTCCTTTGCCATACAGGCGGAAACAACGCACCCAACATAACCTAATCCAAAGACGGTAATCTTCATTGATAGTTCGAAGCTGTGGCAGCTCCAGCCTTGATTTTTAAGATGATTTCAAATTTCGCCTTCAAGCCATTTACCATACGATCTGCTCTTATTAAAAATCACGGACACGTTAGTTTTCGCCGCTAGTTGAGTATAAGCTCGCTTGACGGCGTTTCGGTTACTCTTTTCCGCTTCCACCACGAGTAACATCGTGTCCATAAATCTCGCGAGCGGCAGCGTTGGGCTCGTGTCTTCGAGGCAAGGCAAGTCAAAGACCACATAATCAAGATCACTTCGCTTGAATTCTGTGAGCATATCGTAAAACCCTTTGGTGGACACCGGCTTGTCTACCAAAAGAACCTTGCCTTCAGACACCTCCGAAAGCGCACCGGCCAGTCCGGCTGCCAGGGTGGATGAACCCGCATTTTCCTCGAGACTAGTGACTGCCACGAGCTTCGGCTTATAGCTCATATCGTTGAGCTCGAAGAAAACAGAAAGCCGGTCCCGTATGGCCTCACAGAATGGCTTCAACAATTCGCCTC
>JAFAVN010000353.1 GCA_019242435.1 Verrucomicrobiota bacterium
TGCGAGAAAGAGAGCCCGGGTAGCGGCGAATTTGCTGCCACTTCGCCTCCAGAGAAAACAGATTTTTCGGAGGTTTTACCGGATCAGTGGCGGGTTCCTTTTGAGCCCTCGCTAAGCCTTCGCAAAAAACTGGATCGCTGGTGTACTGGGCAATGCCCATTCCACGTAAAAATGGCAAAGAGCCAAGGCTCAGATCTCTCGGTCGCCAACCAAGAAGCGTGGTGTCCAGCGTTACCACAAGCGCCCGGCAACCGCAGGCCTCCGCCCGATGAAGAAAGCTGATCACTAACCGGTCGTCCTTACTCCAATAGAGTTGGAACCACCGTACCCCGTCACCCATCGCAGTAGCGCACGTTTCCATGGGCACAGAAGCCTGGTTGGAAAAGATAAGAGGGATTCTCTCTGCTGCTGCTGCCCGAGCCACTGCCAGGTCGGCCCGAGCGTGAACCATTTCCAGTACGCCGATGGGAGCGAGAATCAGAGGCGTCGGCAAGCGCTCGCCAAAAAGCGTGAGTGATAGATCACGCCGGGACACGTCACGAAGCATCCTCGGAACAATCCTCCATCGATCAAAAGCAGCTCGATTCGCGACCATGGTTCGCTCGTTTCCTGCACCGCCTGCGACATAGGCGAATCCTCTTTTTGTCATTACCCGGCGGGCGCATTCCTCAAGAGCCGAGATATCCACCGGAACCCGCGGGACCTTGTGTCCGAGGCCGTGCACAAAGATCAACCGCTGTCGTCGGTTTCCGTATTCTGGAGAAGGCTGGTCAGAATGATGCCCCATATAAGTGTCCTGTCCCCATAAATAACCCTGTCCCATAAATAGCCCAGGTTTCGCTCTCGGCCAGTTGGCGGTTTTCAAGGGCGTACAGCGAGCATGTCTGAACTGATACCCAAGGAGTGATCGGCGCAGCCGAGGAAAATAGAAAACCGAAGGTTTGCGAGGGGTGATTGGTCGTGGAATTCATTCCGGCATGGCTGCCACTGGTCCTCACGTTGCTAAAAAACAGATCAGAAAGCGCGAACATAAACGCATTTCTAAGTCAAAATCGGACAGTCCCGGGCGAAGGAACAACCCGGAACGGACTAAGCAGGACATTTTGACGGTAGCGACGAAGGAGTTTGCCAGGAATGGGTTTACTGGTGGCCGAGTTGACACGATTGCGGCCAAGACCCGCACCACGAAGCGGATGATTTACTATTATTTCGGCAGCAAAGAAGGTCTTTATATCGCCGTTTTGGAAAAGGTCTATTCAGGCATCCGGGCCATCGAATCCCAATTGTACCTGGAAGAGTTGGGACCAGAAGAGGCGATCCGGCAGCTAATCCAAACGACCTTTGACTATGACGAGGAACACCCCGATTTCATTCGGTTGGTGAGTATTGAGAACATCCATCGAGCCGAGCATTTGAAAAAATCAGGGGTCATACGCGAACTCAACCAAGCGATTATCGGAATGTTATCGGCTATCTTGCAGCGAGGCAGAGCTCAAGGAGTCTTCCGGGCCGAAATCGATCCGGTTGATCTGCACATGCTCATTAGCGCGTTCTGTTTATTTCGAGTTTCGAACCGGTACACGTTCGGCACGATCTTTCGCCGGAACTTTTCGGCGCCTCACGTGCGACAGCAGCACAGGCGAATCATTACCGATGCCGTTCTAAGGTTCCTCAGATAAGCCTGAAGACGTTTCTAGAGCCTTCTTCGGTCGGAACTTGGGCATCACTTTCGGATTTAAAGCTCGATCCGGCGAACATCGCCGAGGATAAAGATATAAGAAAAGGCGCCAAGAAGGCCGACCGAGGCAATATAGGCTAAGGCCCCGACGAACGAACCGGTAGCATGAACAATGAACCCAATTACCATCGGGGTGATGATCCCCGCGAGGTTCGCTGCAAAATTGAATACGCCCCCGGTAAGACCCATCAGGTTCTTCGGCGCGATGTCTGAGATCACGGTCCAGCCGAGGCCGGTCATTCCTTGCGCGAAGAAGGCCACGGACATGATGAGGATGATGACGATGTTGTTGTCGCAATAATTTGCCGCAATGATAGTGGATGCTAATAGTAAGCCGGTGATGATGGGGAGTTTTCTGGCCAGACTAGCAGAACCGGTTCGCTTCAGTAATCGGTCTGACCACCAGCCTCCGGCCATCACCCCAAGTGATGCTCCCAGAAAAGGTAGTACGGCAAGAAAACCCGCCTTCACCCAGGCCATGTGGCGTTGATCCGCTAAATATGTGGGGAACCACGTCAAGAAAAACACCAGAGTGGAGTTACCTCCGAACTGCCCGAGACAAGCGCCCCACATCTGGCGCTTAGTTAGCAGCTTGCTAATTAATTGCCAAGAAAAAGTGGTCGAACCGGTCTTGGCCGCCGTCAATCCGCCGCCAGCGGCGATATAACTAAGTTCAGCACTATTTACTCGCCTGCTGTCACTCGGCTCACGGTAGCCGAACCACCACGCTAGGCCGAACAGGATTCCGATCCCCCCAACAACGATAAACAATGCTCGCCAACCAAACTGAGCGACGATCCAGAACAAAATCGGGCTCAGAAATGCAAGCCCAACGTATTCACCTACCGTATAAATACTTGTAGCCCGCGCCCGCTCGTTTTGGGGAAACCATACCGCCACGATTCGGCCGTTCGCAGGAAAACAGGGCGCCTCAAAGAGACCGAGTCCAAGTCGGAGAGCAAGGAGCGAGTACAATCCGCTGGCAGCACTCTGCAGCAAGGTGCACAAGGACCAAAAAATAACTGAGATGAAGTAGATTAGCTTAGTTCCAAATCGATCTAGCAGAACGCCGCCCGGTACCTGAGCCGCTGCATAGGTCCACGAGAAAGCCGAAAATAGAATACCGAGAGCGACTGGATCAAGCCGAAGCTCTTTCGATAGTGAAGGCGCCGCAATACTGAGCACCGTCCGATCCAGGTAATTGATCATGGTGCAGCTGGCGACAAGCGCCAGGATGGAGAATCGGACCCGCGTCGGACGCAGTGATTTATCTTGTCGAATAACCGGCTCAGTACTTTTAGGCATGGTTCGGGGAACGTTTTGTTTGGAAAAAGCTAACCTTTATTGAGTGAGGCAAAATGGTCGAGCATCCTCTCAGTGTCCGGCATCATTCCGGTAAACAGCCGAAAGGCTTCTGCCGCCTGCAGTACAGCCATACCTCCGCCATTCAATGTGTGACATCCGATACGCCGGGCCACCCGCAAGAGCTCGGTCTCGAGTGGGACATAAACCACTTCGCAAATCCATAGTTTCGGGGTTAATAATTGAGGTGGAAACGGTAGACCTGGATGACCAGCCATACCGGTGGGAGTGGCGTGGATTAGCCCATCCGCGTTCCGAAGAGCTTCTGCCAAATTCGTACCAGCACTAATCCTCTCGTTAGCGATGCCCTTACTCAAGCGACTTACTACCTGGTTCGCTCGCTCCGATTGCTGATCGAACACGCTTAACCGCCTTACCCCCAGCATGAGCGCTGCGTAAGCGGTGGCTGCGCCTGCACCTCCGGCGCCGAGTTGAACTACAGTGTCAAGCTTGGCGCGAGGAAGCCCGCGGCGAAACGCTTCCGCGAATCCCGACCAATCAGTGTTGTGCCCGATGCGTCTTCCGTCTTTGAATAGGACAGTGTTGACCGCTCCGACATGCGCCGCCTGGGCGGAAAGCTCGTGCAAGTAGGGGATCACGATCTGCTTGCATGGATAGGTGATATTGAGGCCGGCAAATCCCTTTTTTTCCGCGTCGTCCAAAAGCCTTGGCAAGCGGTCAGGGCCGGCGTTGAGCGTTTCCAGATCGATCAACTCATAGGAAAATTGTAGCCCATGTGCAGCCGCTTCGTGAAGATGAAGAGCGGGACTCCGGGAGCCCTGGATTCCGGAGCCGATCAATCCGGCCTTTATCGTGTTTGCAGCGGCAATACTCGGACTATCTTGCAGCAAGAAAAGACCGTCAATCATAAATGGACGAACTAGTTAGTTACACTTGACTTGAATAGCGCCTGCTGTCCGGTCGGGGTTCTTCTGGATTTGCCGGGTCATAGATTTCCTTGATGGGAGCGTTCTCTGCCATGTCCCAGACCCTGAACATCGCGACTTAAGCCATCTGGCCGCGCTGTGCCGCCGCAGGCACTGAAGGAACGTCTCGACCAAACAAAGAATTTTTGGTTATCGATTTAGCAGTACCTTGGTTGTTCCCGCTCCATTGAACCCGGTTTCCAAGGTCAGAATCGCGGCATACCGCGCAGGTTTACCGCTAAGGTTCCGAAAGGTGTTGCTCGCAGCAAGCCGCATGTGCAGGCAATCGCCTGTCCTGAGGCTATAAACTGCACCCGCTAATTCTATCTCGATCTCACCCTTCAAAACCCAGACATGTTGCTCGATTACCCGAAAATTGCTCCGGTCGAATGAAACCTCGGCGCCTGCTGGAAATTCGATTTCCACGATCCTGATCGGGGACCCGGTCCCTGCCGGTGCCACCTCGCGCCGGATATAGCCGCTGCGTGGATCTTGCCAGACTGGCTGTTCGGTGCGCCGCAACAACGGGGAGTCGGCGTCACGTGCGAACAGGGCGGACAAGGTGATACCGAGTCCGTCGCACAGCTTGTCCAAGACGACCGCACTGGCATGCACCTCACCTCGTTCGATACGCGAAATCATGGCTCGGCTGACACCGGTGCGGGCTGCGATTTCTTCTAGCGAAAGCCTCAGGTCCGCTCGCCTAGCGGCTACGCGTTGACCAATCCAAAGTGGCAACTCATTTCCCGGATCCACGATCTGAGAATGTCATCTCTTATCATAGAGTCAAGCCACGTGTCGCCATGGCGCCGGGAGGAATGGAACTCTTTACTGGTTTCAAACTGCTTCCGACGAGAAAAAGTTAAACGGTACTCACGCGCTGTTCTGCAGTACGATATTAACGATTGGCTAACCCATTTATTTGGGACCGCAGGTAGTAACTGAATGACGCAGCCCTTTTTGCTGTTTTTCGAGAAACCTCCGCATGAGTGACTCCGCCGTTCGTCAAGCTTACGATAGACAAGCTCAGGATTATGATCGCCGCTGGAGCCGCTACCTCAGGCAGACGTTAACTTTTCTTAGGTCTTGGGCCGAGATTCTGGAGTCTGCGGCTGTGCTGGATGTGGGCTGTGGAACGGGAGAGTTCGAGTGGTTACTATTGCATGAGCAACCCAACCAACGGATTGTCGGGGTTGACTTATCCGAAGAAATGCTGCGAGTTGCCCGCGCGAAATGCGGCTCCTTCCCGAATGTCAGCTTCATCGGTGCGAGCGCCTCTCATCTGCCGTTTCCGGCCCAGCATTTTGACACGATCGTGTCGGCGAGCGCTCTCCACTATTTCGCGGAGCCCAATAGATGCTTGAGCGAGATGCACCGGGTTCTGAGGCGAGGCGGTTCACTCACAATTCTGGATTGGTGCAAGGATTACCTTTTATGCCGAGTCTATGACGCCGCATTCAAATTGGCTCAGCCTGCCTACAAATCCTCCTACACCGAACGGGAATTTTGTCGGATGTTGGCGTCAGCTGGGTTTCAGGTCAAAGTCAGCAAAAAAACCAGCCTCACGTTGGTCGGCGGCATCATGATTGCAACCGCTATAGCCTGACTATCTACACTGCCGGGCAACATTCCGGAAGCGTTTTAGGAGAGACTGTGAGATACTGCGCCTCTGTTATGGGAACGCCAAAACGGGGAGCAGAGATTCTTCTGGAGATTTTGCGCTCGGAGGGAACCCGATTTATTTTCGGGAATCCTGGTACAACGGAACTTCCACTGATCGACGCCTTGATCGTTAACTCAGACATTCATTATGTCTGGGGCCTGCAGGAGGCGACCGCAGTGGGTATCGCCGACGGCTATTCGCAAGCGTCAGGTAAACCGGCCTTTGTTAACCTGCATACTGCCGGCGGCCTGGGACATGGCATGGGCGCTATCATGAACGCGAAGATCGCTAGAGTGCCTATGGTGATCACCGCCGGTCAGCAAGATCTCAGGCATATTCTAGCTGATCCGCTGCTGGCGGCCGATCTCGTGCAAATAGCCGCTCCGGCTTGCAAATGGTGCTTTGAGCCTAATTCTTTGGATGATTTACCTCTTATCCTCCGGCGCGCTTTTCATAGTTCGGTTACTCCCCCGCGTGAGCCGGTTTTCTTGTCGTTACCGATGAATATCCTGGATGAGATTGGATCGCCCCGACTTCTTCCGCCTAGTCGTATCGAACTTTCCAGCGTCGGTCTCGGCGTTAAGCAACTGGCAGCCGGTCTCCTGAAGTTCAAACCTTTCCGGACCGTGATCGTGGCCGGAAACGATATCGCCGAGCTGGGATTAGGTAAAGCGACGGCCCGGGTAGCCCAATTGATCGGGGCGCCCGTATATGGTGCATCCTGGCCTTCGGTAAATAATTACCCCTCGATTGATCCCTTCTGGCGAGGTTCGCTTCCTACCACTGCGAGGGGGATCTCGGAAATCTTGGCACAATACGACTGCCTGCTCGGGTTGGGCGGAAAAAGTCTCGTCTCTATTGTCTACACCATGCGGGACCCAATCCCTGACTCGATCGAGTTTTATCATATTTCCGAGGATGCCAACGACCTGGGCTATAACGATGCTCCTCGTCTGGGGATTTTTGGAAACGTCCGGGCCACATTGGAAGCTTTGGCAGAAGAACTGGGACCGAAGGTCCCGGCTGCCACCGTCAAACAAAACCTCGAATACGCGCAGCAACAGAAAGACGCTTTGTGGCTTCATTTGATGGACCAGGCGGGCGCCTCAGTTCGTAAGGACGGAAACATCGCACCCATTGTGGCTGCAAAGGAAGTTTTGCGTCCATTACCGGATGGCTTCCTACTCGTGGATGAAGCGCCGTGCGCCAACGCCTTCACTCAGCAAATGCATCGGTCAACTGGCGGTCGCCAGTATTTCCATAATCGGGGAGGCGGCCTAGGCTGGGGGATGCCTGCCGCTGTCGGAGTCTCGTTGGCGCACGATCGCGCACCGGTTCTTTGTGTGGTGGGTGACGGATCAGCCATGTATTCGCCACAGGCTCTCTGGAGCGCTGCGCACGAAGGTACACCAGTGGTGTTCGTGGTTTTGAACAACCGCGAGTATGGAATCCTGAAGAATTTCTCGATCAACCAGCCAGGATACAACGCGAATACCCACGGTTTCCTGGCCATGGATATTTGTGACCCTAAAGTCGATTTCCAATCGTT
>JAFAVN010000505.1 GCA_019242435.1 Verrucomicrobiota bacterium
AAACGGCAATCTTCTTCCACCCCCGCGATCTTCCATCCTTCCATTCTTCCATCCTTCCATCCTTCCAACCTTCCAATCTTCCATCCTTCCAATCTTCCATCCTTCCATCCTTCCATCCTTCCATCCTTCCACTCTTCCACCCTTCCATTCTTCCACCCTTCCATTCTTCCACTCTTCCATCCTTCCAGTTTCCCAGTCTTCCCCGCCGTTTTCGTCGGTATTTTTCAGTTGCAATGTCTACTTAACCGGTAGAGATACTGCAACCCGACTATGCTCCGTCTCATTTCCGAAATCCCGTCCGTTAGCAATCATCCGGCTGCGATCCGTAGCGCGACTCAAATCCCGGAGGCGGTGTCGTAGAGGCCGTTCTTTCGATGAATTTGCGAGAAAGATTATCAATACGGGACGTATGGTATCGGACAGCTTTCATGCTCAGCGCCAAGGTGCCCGTCCGACGGACAGTTCTTAGCCGGGCTATTCTGTCACTGATAACCAGCACTCTCTTTTGCTGTCTCCTGCTCGCCCCGATGGCGCACGCTGCCGATCAAAACCTCTCGTCGGTCCGGATCGGATATCAGAAATACGGATCCTTGGCGGTAGCCAAGGTGGAAGGCGGCCTGCAGAAGACACTTGCGGATCAAGGTATTCAGCTGACTTGGGTACTCTTCCCGGCTGGCCCGCAGCTTTTGGAGGCGTTAAACGGCGGCAGCGTTGATCTCGGTAGCACCGGAGAAGCGCCGCCGGTTTTTGCGCAGGCAGCCTCAACTAATCTGGTCTATTTCGGAAACGCACCCGCTTACCCCAAGGGGGAAGCGTTGATTGTGCGGAAAGATTCGCCGATCCAAAGAGTCTCCGATCTGCGGGGTAAGCGCGTTGCGCTAAACAAAGGATCCAACGTCCATTTTTTTCTGGTGAAACTGTTGGAAGCCAATGGCCTGAAGTCCGACCAGGTAACACCGGCTTACCTGCCGCCTGCCGACGCCTGGGCCGCTGTTGAAGGAGGCAGCGTCGATGCCTGGGTAATTTGGGATCCTTTCATGACCGCTGCCATAGAACGAGCCGGCGCCAGAATCATCCAAGACGCCGAAGGCATCGCGCCAAACCGGGAATTTTTTCTGGCGGATCGCAACTTCGCGCAAGCACACTCTAATGTGCTTTTGGCTGTCCGCGATGCCGTGAACCGATGTGGCGTATGGGCGAAAACGAAGCCGGAAGAAATTGTCCGCTACTTAGCGCCGCAGTTGGGCATGAGTGAATCAGTCGTGGCGAAGGTTCTGCAACGTCAGCCTTGGGGATTTCAACCGATCGATGACCAGGTGATCACCGATCAGCAAGCGATCGCCGACACGTTCTTTGCCTTAAAGCTGATTCCGAGACCGATTCGAGTGGCAGACGCAGTTTTCCGGATGCCCTCCCTATCCCAAAATGCACCATGAAACTGCTCTGGTTCATTCCGACTTTCGGTGACGGCAGATATTTGGGGTCCGCTCGAGGCGCCCGTGATACCAAGTACGCTTATCTACGTCAGATTGCGGAAGCAGTAGACTCTTTAGGCTTTTACGGCGCATTGCTGCCCACCGGCCGCACGTGTGACGATTCTTGGATAGCAGCCTCCGCTCTTATTCCTGTCACCCAGCAGATGCGATTCCTCATCGCGATCCGCCCGGGGTTAATGAGCCCGACCTTGACAGCTCGAATGGTCGCCAGCTTTGACCAGTATTCCAATGGCAGGTTGTTGTTGAATGTGGTAACCGGCGGCGATCCAGTCGAATTAGCCGGCGATGGGCTCCACCTGAAACATGACGAGCGCTATGACCTGACCGGAGAATTTCTGCACATTTTTCGGCAAATATTGAGTGGCGAATCAGTCGATTTCACCGGCCGTTATCTTCAGGTGCAAGACGCCAGACTTTTCCGGCCCGGCGTGCAAAAACCGCATCCGGAGCTCTGGTTTGGCGGATCATCCCCTGCCGGTCACCGCATTGCCGCCGAACATGTCGATGTCTCACTCACCTGGGGTGAACCACCGCAAGATGTCGCCGCTAAGATTGCCGAGGTCAAAAGCTTGGCGGCAGCGGCTGGAAGAACTCTCCGCTTCGGTCTTCGGGTTCACATCATCGTGCGGGAGACCGATCAGCAAGCCTGGCAGGCTGCCGACGGCCTGCTGAAGTACGTTTCGGACGAAAGCATCGCGGCCGCGCAAAAAACCTTTTCCAGATTTGATTCCGAAGGTCAGAGAAGAATGACCCGGCTCCATGGCGGTCGGCGGGACCGGCTGGAAATCAGTCCTAATCTTTGGGCCGGCGTCGGCCTGGTCCGCGGCGGCGCCGGGACCGCGTTGGTAGGTAATCCCGAGACGGTCGCTGCCCGCCTCCTGGAGTACGCGGCGCTCGGAATCGAGGCTTTCATTCTCTCTGGGTACCCTAATTTAGAGGAAGCTTACCGGGTAGCCGAGCTCCTGTTCCCGTTGCTCCCGATCGATGATCAGCCCAAACGAGCGACCGCTGCTTATGTCGGGCCGTTTGGCGATTCGCCAGTGTCGCCGGCATGGCGAGGGTGAAGCCGTGGCGGAGTTGGCTCCGCTAGGAGCGGCATCCAAAGCCATGCACCCGAAGGTTAGCAACCTTCCCAGACCGATATCGCTCCTCCGGGGCTGGTCTTTTTCTTAACGTCGAGATCTACAAAGATCTGGCTTCTCCAGAGCCGTTTTCAACAGACCGTTAGCACGACCAGTAGCATCGCAGACGTGAGCAAGCACAAACACGCCGCCCTCCGATCTCGACCGGCGACACTTACTCCCAGGTCTGTCAGCATTAGGCCAACCTTAAGAAGTAGGAATCCTTCGACTCAGACCAATTTCTCAAATTTATAGCCTTGATCGATTGTTATTGTTACCCGCGGTAACTCAACCCATCGCACAAGTTTTATTTGCGCGGCGCAAGAGCCGTGATAGTAGTCGCGCCCGCCGTTTGAAACGATGAATCCCAAAAAAGACGCTTACGTTCCGGCTTTCGAAGGGTCGGAAGAATTTGCAGAAGAGGCAATACATGCTTGTGCTCGGCTGTCTGTTGATCCGCCAGAAATCAAGAAGGAGTGGTGGAGAGAATTGATAAAGATTGGAAGATCAGGAGAAAATCTGATCAGGCCCGTCAGGCTGGTGACAAGCGAGCTGGTGGCAGCGTTATCTGAATCCAGATCACCAGACGATATAGAGCGGCTGTTCCCGCGTCCGTCGCCGCGCTTCCCCGTTATTAGAATGACCGCAACGATTGCTGTTGCTTCAGCCGTAGCGATGGCAGCATTTATGGCGGGAGGAATGTTTCCAGTGGGGCGTTGGAATACTGTCGCTCGAGTAGCCGCAGTCAGTCCGGCTCCGACGTTGCTGCCTCAGATCTCGAATACTACCCCTGCCATCACTCAAGCGGTTCCTGTCGCTCCGCCGGTCATGCCCAAGCCTGCGCCTAGTACACCTGCGCCTGCGCCTAGTGCACCTCCGCACCTCCTCGTCAAGAGGTCGGAGACCGCGCCTCTTATTAACACGCGTCACATCCCGCTAATCGCAAAAGAGAGCAAGATCGAGGCAGTCGCGCGAGCGAGTGCTCCGTGGGACGAAAGGGAGAAAACCATCGATCGTCAGTTGAATAATACCGACAAAAGGATTGCGACTTCCCCGGAGGGAAGAAAGAGAATCTTGGTCGAACGGCAGCGCCTGCTTGAGCGCAAGAGAGATTACGTTCGCAGTTCGAGGAAGCACTATAAGGACGAGGCACGTTTAGCTTGGGACAAGGCTCACGGAGCGCCAACGCTGTGGGATCATCTATTGGCGAACTTAGGTTTTTAAATGAGCGCGGCCAAAGACGAAGCAACTCCAAGTAAAGCATCACGGCGGTAGGCCGCCCATTTTCCGGTCAAGGCAGGTTGTACTTTTGACAAAGCAAGGCCGGTCGACCGATGTAGCTTTTGTATACTGTTGAATGCCAAGCAAAAAAAAGAATCGCGTGAAACCTTTCTCCGCCGCGACCTTAATTTCTTACAATGAGCAATTCTGTTTTTATGATCGATACCGATAGCGTGCTATACGGTCGCCGGTTAGTTCGTGAGATCCGCAAACAGTCTCACAACGGGGTTTTTGTGGATTCGCCTATTGGCCGCTACCAGGTCTATTACGCCGAGTTTACTGGCGACAGCATTCAATTACGGACTATGTGTAAGCGGACCTTGCATCTCGAGCCGAACGAATGGGCGAAAGCTTTCTATGATCAACGGGGCCGAGAAATCGCTCCTGATCGGCGCTTAAAAGAGCAGCACTGACCTTAAAGGCCGGCAGGCAAACTCAATCGCCCCTTAAACGATCGACGAGAAAGCCCGCACTTCCTGCGCTTCTTGCCTGCCGGACGAGAGGTTCTCGAATGGTAAGACTC
>JAFAVN010000549.1 GCA_019242435.1 Verrucomicrobiota bacterium
AGATGGTTTGGCGCGGTCAGGCGCATCGGATCCATTCCGAGCGCTAGTTCCCGGGACGCAGTAGGAGTAGACACATCGGCGCACCTCAATCGTCTTGCCGACTTCGCTGACTGACAGGAGTTAGCGGCTAAACGAGCCGAAGCCTTCATCGCGTCCATTGGCACCTCCTCTCTTGACCGTCTTGGAATCCGAATTTGCCGGTCGCGACCGGAGCTTCCCTGAGTTAACTCTTCTTTATGGCTTCTGGATTAGCCGCAAAGCGGGTCCTCTACGAAGGACGCGTGCAAGGCATCGGATTTCGATTCTCCGCCAAAGAAGTTGCTGAAGGTTTTGAGGTTGTCGGTTGGGTCAAAAATCTTCCCGATGGTCGAGTTCAATTAGAAGTCCAAGGCCAAAGTTCTGAAGTCGCTGCTTTCCTGGAAGCGATCGAAAAATCTCACCTGCGGGCCCACATCCATCGCAAGGTGGTTGTTAACATCGAGCCGGTTCAGGCGCTAAAAGGTTTCCTGATCCGGCATTAACTAAGCTCCTTCTTTTATTTGCAGGCTAGACGTTGAGGCATTTTAGGATCAATATTCGTCCTCAGATGCGCTTTGCGATTTTCGGCGATATCCACGCAAATCTGGAGGCGTTTGAAGCCACTCTAGCAGACGCCGAGCGGGAGAAATGCGACCGATTCATTTGCCTCGGGGACATTGTCGGCTATAACGCAGATCCAAAAGCGTGTCTGGCCCGGATCAAAGAGCTGGGCTGCCCCGTGGTTAAGGGCAACCATGACGAATATGCGTCTAGTTCATGCTCATTAGAAACATTCAATCCTCTGGCAGAATCAGCCATTCGCTGGACTCGCCAAACTCTCAGTCCTGCAGAAAAGGAATTTCTGACGTCGCTCCCCCTTACCGCGGATGTCGAATCCTTCACCATCGTTCATGCGACCCTGGATAGCCCCGGCGACTGGGGCTACGTTCTGAACCAGCTCGACGCTGCTGCCAGCTTCTCCCGCCAGCAGAGACAGCTCTGCTTTTTCGGACATACCCATTCGCCTCGTCTATTTGTTAAAGACGGATCCGTCGCAGGATTTCCGCTGAGTGAAGTGAAAATCGAGCCTAAAAAACAATATTTCATTAATGTCGGGAGCGTGGGGCAACCACGCGATGGCGACTGGCGGGCCGCTTACGCCGTTTATGATCTCAACTCGCGAAAGGTCACCTTACGACGCCTCAAATACGACATTGAAAAGGCCCAAGCGAAAATCAGGATTGCCGGACTGCCATTGAAACTTGCCGAGCGTCTTAATCTTGGTCGATGACGCCGGAGAGTATTCTGCTAGTCAAACCCAGTTCTCTGGGAGACATCGTGCATACGCTGCCGGCTTCGCGTTTCATTAAACGTTCCTTTCCGCAAAGCCGGCTGTATTGGCTTGTCAATTCGGAGTGGAGTCCGCTTCTCGAAGACAACTCTGACCTGGCTCGCGTGATTCAGTTCCCCCGGAAAAGCTTCGGGCGGTTTTCCGGAGCGAGACGATTCTGGCAATGGTGCCGTGAACTGGGTGCACTCAGACCGGATTTAGTTCTGGATTTTCAGGGACTGCTGCGCAGCGCCCTGATTTCCCGGAGCTCCGGAGGCAGGTTGATACTTGGGTTATCGGATGCTCGTGAGGGAGCCCGGTTTTTCTATCGCAAAGTCGCTCGGGTCACTTCCGACCAACACGCTGTGTCCCGGTACTTGGCCTTAGCTGCAATGGCCGGCGCCGATGTCTCCGGTGAAATTGAGTTCAACTTGCCCCCGGGCCGGCCGGTACCAAATTTTGAGCTTCCGGATCGGTTTGTGGTGCTTCACCCATTCGCCCGAGGAACCGGCAAATCGCTAACCGAACCCGAGATTCATCAACTCACCTATCAGCTGGCTCCCATACCGATAATCGTCGTCGGTCGATCCGACGCTCCCTTCACTTTCGCTCACAACGCTGCCTCCCTGGTTAACCAGACAGACCTGGAACAGCTTATCTGGGTGTTGCGAAAAGCTGCATTCGTCATCAGTGTCGATAGCGGCCCTATGCATCTTGCCGCCGCGGTTTCTCGAGGGATACTCTCCATCCATTTCTGGTCGGACCCGGCTAAAGTCGGGCCTTTCCGCGACGATGCCTGGATCTGGCAATCCAACCGGATATTTCAAAGAAAAGAACTGGCCCGGCGATCCCAGGAGATTAATGCAGCAAGCCGGCCTAACCCCAAACAAATCGCGCTTTTTGTCCGGGATCGCCTCCTGGAATACTCCCAGCACAGTGGACGACTGTCTTAGCTCGAAAGCTTTAACCGAACGGGAAAATCCGGTTGAAGGAAAGAGCCTGCGAACGCATAAGACTCTATGCCTTCGTTCGACATCGTCTCAGAGGTGGACAAGCAAGAGGTCGACAACGCACTCAATCAAGCAAAAAAAGAATTGGCGAGCCGATTCGATTTTAAGGACGCGAAAGCAGCAATCGAGCGCCCCAAGCCGGATCTTATCGAACTGAGCGCCGAAGACGTCACCCGGCTGAAGGGGCTGATGGAGATCTTGGTGAGTAAATTGGCAAAGCGGAATGTCGACCTCCGCAACGTGGAACGAAAAGATCCGTCGATTTCGCCTTTAGGGCATGCGCGGCAAGAGATCCACATTAAACAAGGTCTCGAAGGTGATAAGGCCAAAGAGATCACCAAAACCATCAAGGCCGAGGGCTTCAACGTCCAATGCCAGTTACAAGAGCGGCAGATTCGCGTCTCCGGCAAGAAGAAGGACGAGCTGCAAGCGGTTATCCAACTGCTACGCCAGAAGGATTTTGGCGTGGCGCTCAGCTTCAAGAATTTCCGCGATTAGCTTGTTCAGCGCAGCGCAAGTGTCCTGTCCATAAATAACTTAGCTTTCGCCACCGGCCAGTTGGCGGTTTTTCAAGGCGTGAACGACGAGCCTATCTCAATTGATACCTAAGGAGTGAGCAACGCGGAAAAACCGCCAACCGGCCACGGCCCGGATGGTTGCGATAAAAATGGGCCGGCGGCCGCGTTGCTCGTCGGTTACGTATCGATCTAGATAGGCGCCCTCCTTACTGTCAGTCCGGCTCGGACCGCCTTTCCGGCGGCCCATTTTGATCGCAACGAAAGCCAAGCTATTTATTGGGCAGGACGCTAGCCTCCCTGGACCGGCGGCATCAACGAGACAACATCATCGGGCTCCAGTACGTGCTCTCTTGCAACATACTCCGTGCCGACTGCCACCAGCAGACACTTGTCCCATTCCTTAAGACCCTGGACGCTGCCATAAAGCTCCTCCAGGAGCCTCATAACAGTAGCCCCGGAAGCTAGCCTCAACTTTTCCGGTCCTTTCAAATCTCTAAGTTGAGAAAAATATTGCAAACGTACGGTGATCATGGCTTCCGGAGCACTCCTATTACTGACAAATTTCGGTAGCGCTCCTGGTAGTCAAGCCCGTATCCAACCACAAACTCATCTCCGATATTGAACCCGACATAGTCAGCCTCGATCGGACGGGCACGTGTTTTGATTTTCCGCAGGAGCACGCAACTCCGAATGCTCAATGGCTTTACATCCTCCCGCACGGCCTCAACGATAGCCGCCAACGTTTGTCCGCTGTCCAAAATATCATCCAAGAGCAGGACATGTCGATCTGCTAGTTTGGGGAGGGCCGAACGGTCGAAGCTGACTTGTCCGGAGGACTCCATTTCATCGTAATAACTGCGCACCCGCAGACAATCGAGCTCGAGCGGTAATGGTATTCTACGAAGCAGGTCGGCCATAAAAATCAGGCTACCATTCAAAATGGCCAGCACTGTAAGCTCCTTCCCCATATAATCAGTCGTAATTTCCGAGGCAAGAGTATCGAGACGACGAGCGATCTCGTCTTCACGGAACAGGACTCGATCGAGGTCGGCGTGCATCAGCTGATACTCGCCTGAAGCTCGATCAGATGACAAATGACAAATTACAGCTGACAACTGTGCTAGATCAGGCTGCCGGTAAAAAAAAGCGTTGGAACGGCAAAACAGCCTCGTTTCTCCGCAGTTCGCCTAGGGTAAATTGGTCATCTGTCATTTGTCATCCTGACGAGCTTCAGCGAGTCAGGTGGGCAAATTCGCTGCTAGCCGGCGCGCGTAGCGCCGGATGGACTTGATCAAATGCGGCTTGGTCGTTTTGTCGGTGAAACGGATTCCGTTCGTGCCGGCTAACCGCCGGAGTTCCCCGAAAGTACGCTTAGCAATGGTGGTGGCGTAGTCCTCATCCGACAGACGACCGAGTTGGAGAAACTCATGCTGAAGGGCGGCTTTATCTTTACCGGCTGGCGGCACATAAGCCGCTTCAGCAAAAGCATGCTTGAGATATTTCACGGCAGGCTCTGCTCGCTCCGACGCATGTACGGCCTCGATGAATTCTCGTTTAGCCCCGCCCAGCTCTTCGGACTTGAGCCGCTTACTGCATGTTTCCCGCAGCGCCTTACGCAGAAGCTCGAGGGTCACATACTTCTTAGCCGCAGGAGACCTTAGCAGGGTTTCCAAAAACAACTCTCCTGACTTGCGGCTAGCCAGGAATCCGGATAAAATTTCCTCAAATCGGTCCACGTCCGCCGCCAGCCTGACCGCCGATTTGTTGATCGTGTCACCCTCCAGTTTATGCGCGTGTTTTTGGACCCTTTCGGCGGTGTGCAGCAGCTTACTTGCAAGCTCCTGATAGTTCATCTCTTGTGGTGAAAGTGGGTTAGAAAGTTCTGCGTGAGATCACTGTAATCCTGTGCCCCGATGCAGCCCGGTGCATAAAGCACCACCGGCAGGTGCTCGCTTGTGGATTCGGCTACCCGAACACAATGGCGGATAAACGGCTGAAGCAGGCTGACATTCGTCTCCAGAATTCCGTGAGTTCGCAGTTCAGCAAGCATGATCTCCAACTCGTTGATTGCCAGACGGAACACGTTACCGGTTTGCCGGTAGTGACTGACTATCACACCGCCGACATTCGGATGCCGCCGGTCCCCGGCCGAATCCGTGTACTTCCCGCGTAGCTCCGCGATATACTCCGCTAACACCTGGAACCCGGAGAGGGACAAATAATCCGGGATATAGGGCACAATACAGGAGTCAGAAAGAAAGATGGCGTTTTTTGTGGTGCTATACAGGTTCGGCGGGCAATCAAAAAAGACGTAGTCGTAGGCGCCGAGATGATCTTTTAACGCTCGCTCCAGGATCCGGTAAACGGTGGGTGCGCGCAGTTCATGAATCCGGTCCTCCACTTTCAACAATTCGACAGAGGCCGGCAACAGATGGAGTTGGGGGACCTCGACAAACCCTGTCCAGGTAACCACCCCCTTAACCACCGACTCGGCGAAATTGAAGCGCTCTTTTCCTTGGATGGCATCATCAAAGATTTCGAAAGTAGAACGGCGGCCTTTCGCAACATGCTCTCGCCACTGGTCCGGTCGCATCAACCAAAGGCTGGAGTTCGATTGCGGGTCAAGGTCAACCACCAACACCTTCTTCTCGTGCAATTTCGCCAAAGTCGCGGCGATATTAACCGCGCAAGCAGTTTTGCCGACACCACCTTTAAAGTTGATAAATGCAAGCACCTTCGTACTCATCGGAGTCGACGGAGAGTATAACGCTCTGAAAACGTGCGCTGAATCAAGATCTTTCTTCTGTTTAGCTGGGTTTGAGCCTTAAGTTAACTCTTTTTTTTGCCATTTGGAGCGGTCACCATCAGTCCCGCCAGATTTATGGGCCGTCGGAGCCCGAATATCATTAGAGTGCCGGGTTTAGAGTTCCGGCGGATTGAACGTACTCATAAGCACCTCACTTGCGCTACGCGCATCTGTTAGTTAGTAGCTTGCGACCTTCGAGCCTACATTGCTCCCGTTTTCAAAGACCGGATGAAGCAACGAACCGAGACACTTTGAACCGTGAACGTTGAACTTGGAACCTCCAATTAACGGAGAACACGCTCAGATGGAGCACCAACCTTATACCCATCTCACGGACGCTGATTACGACAGCAAGCTTCGAGAGATGGGGAATTACCTTTGGACGCTTGAACAGGACCTCCTGGCCGCCGCCTCCCGTCAGGACGAGACGCTCACTAACCAGGTTGAGCAAAAGATTTCGAGGCTTGTGGCTACTGCCGACCGCTTCTTTACTGTCCCCGGCCGCCACCGATCGTTAGCAGCTTACGTCGCCGGACTCGGTCTGCGGATGATTGGGAACTGGGCCGACGCAACCAATCGTTTTCTGCGTGTACTCGAGCTTTCACCCATGAACGCTGAAGCGTGGCTCGAGCTCTCCTGGTGCTTGGCCGAGGCTGGCAATTGGCAGGAATGCGAGTTGGCTGCTCGCAAAGGAACAGAATTTTTTCCTGAAACCGGCGCTGTTTGGGGGAACCTGGCGATAGCGTTAGACAATCTGGGTCGCTCAGACGAGGCTCTCTCCGCTGCGCAAACTGCTCTCCGGTTCGATCCGCAAGATACGAGGTCAAAAGGGCTGGTAGACCGGTTGTCGAGAAAGGATGAACCCCCCGGTAGCGATCCGGGCGGCCAACCAAGCTCGGCAACGCCGGACCGGGACTGAAATTTGGGCACTCGTTGGAGGGATCGCGTTCCCGCAACCGTTCTGCTCCGGAGGGTAAGTTATTCATCGACTGAATAACCGAGTTGGATTTGGACACGACGATCGCGGGGACGCGATTCCTCCAACAAAGCCCTCATCAGGCCGCTACCTACACGCTACCTCTATCCCCTTGGCGACCGCTTCGATCCCGAGGCAAACCTCCTCCTCCCCCACACAGAGAGGCGGCATAAGGACCACAACGTCCTGGATCGGACGCGTCAGAAGGCCAAACTCCCTAGCTGATTGGCAAACTTTCGCTCCTTTCCTATCCCGCCAATCGAAAGGTCGACCGTCCGGCTTGCCGAGTTCGATACCGGCGATCATGCCCACCTGCCGGATATCCCGGACCCAGGGCAGCGTCCGCAAGTTGCCCAATTCCCGCTGGAATACCTCAACGACATTTCCAACTCGATCCAGGACTGCCTCTTGCTCGAACACCTCCAGACTACCTAGTGCAGCAGCACACCCTAACGGGTTTCCGGCATAACTGTGACCATAGAAAAAGGTGCGAAGCTCGTCGAACTCGCCAAGGAATCCCTCGTAGACGGTCTCTGTGGTCAGGGTTGCTGCTAACGGCAGGTAACCGCCAGTCAACCCCTTCGCTAAAACCAGAAAATCGGGACTCACACCCTCGTGTTGGCAAGCAAACATCCGTCCCGTCCGCCCGAAACCGGTCATAACTTCGTCGAAGATCAGGAGAACCTGGTGATCATTGCACCATTGTCGGAGCGCTTTAAGCATCCCGGGGGGCCAGGTCCGCATGCCGGCCGCTCCCTGGATCAAGGGTTCAATAGCCACCGCGGCCAGGGTCTCACCGTCAATCCGATTCAAGTCGGAAACCTCCGACAGCGGAACCCTGGGAAAATGAAGAGCACTAAACTTGTCGTGAAAGCTTTGGATTCCTCCCAGACTCGAGGCACCCAACGTATCTCCATGATAGGCGTCAGCAAAGGCTGCGAACCGGTTCTTTTGCGGGAGCCCGATCTGTTGGAAATACTGCACGGTCATTTTGACGGCGACCTCCATTCCAGTTGAACCGTCGTCGGAGTAAAACACTCGAGTTAGCTTGCTCCCGGGCACTAGATCGACCAGCCTTTTTGCAAGCTCAGCTGCCGGAAAATTGCTGAATCCCAGGAAAGAAGAGTGGGCAATTCGATTCAACTGCTCGAGGACGGCCCGATTAATTCGAGGATGGTTATGGCCATGGATATTCGTCCAGATGGAAGAATTACCGTCTAGATAACGTTTGCCGGCGACATCAAAGAGCCATGGCCCTTCCCCCGAGACAATGAAAAGCGGCTGGTGCTCGGCTGCCGTCCACCCCCGCATCTGCGTGAACGGATGCCAGATATGTTGCTTATCCCATTCGGTTGCCAGGTCGAGACTGAGTTTCATCGGTTCCTTAGCCGCGTCAACTCCCGCTCGGCCCAAAGCACGTCCTCGTAGGAAGCACGGCGCCGCTGATATTTCCTCAACAAAATCTGGTGAAACTGTTCGAGGTCATCTAGCGACGGCTCATCATAATAGGTCCAGTTCATCTCATCGGCCCTTTTCGACTGGAATCGCCAGGTCCCGCCCGCCTTCACCACCCTGACCTCCCTTTTCGTTCCTTCTTCGCTTTTTTCGGTCCAAGCATGGCGATTATGCATCTACCCCAAGTTTAGTTTGCGCGACTCGGCAGTCCACGCTATTTGCTCCTTCCTTGGCTACGGGAAGAAAGATTTTGTTTTTTCTCCTCGGCACTGTTTTTCTGGGTGCACTCCTCGCGCCGGTATTGTTCTGGTCTGGGCAATCCCTGGCGGGCCTTCCTGGCCTTGGCTTTCTGAAAGAAACCGATTTTACCCGATACTTCGAGCGCGCGATTCTGCTCGCCGCTATCATCCTCGCCTTTCCGGTGATGCGCTGGATCGGCATCAATCGGTTTCACGAGCTCCGGATCGGATGGGACCGACCACGGTGCTGGTTCTTACCGGCGGGTTTTTTGTTGGCCGCTCTCGTGGTCAGCGCGTGGGGGTTTGCGACCATCAGTCTGGGGCTGGTAGCATTTAAGGCGCATCCTCCTTGGTCCATCCTCGCTTCGCTTCTGCTGACGTCGCTCACTGTCGCTATGATCGAGGAGTTCCTTTTCCGCGGAGTTATCTTCGGTCTTTTTCGTCAAACCATGCCTGTCTGGGGCGCTTCCCTCCTGGTATCGCTCATATTCTCGGTTATTCACCCG
>JAFAVN010000437.1 GCA_019242435.1 Verrucomicrobiota bacterium
TTGAAACTGATCCAGTAGGGAACAAGATCGCCAATTGCGTCCACGACCTGCTCTACATAAGCCCGGTACCAAATCGGAAAGTGCTCCGCGGTCATGCCGCCCCGTTCCTGCACGTGGACCGGCCAAGTGAAATGGTGCAGCGTTACCAAAGGTACCATTTCCGCATCTCGAACCGTGGATGCGATTTGCCGATAATGATCCAGGACCGCGGTATCGAACTGGTTCGGCCGGGGTTCAACCCGAGACCAGGCAACAGAAAACCGGAAGATCTTGCAACCTAGGTCCCTGGCCAGCCGAATATCTTCTGGATACCGATTCCAGAAGTCGGTCGCCTTTCCTCGGAGGGTTTGTCTTACCAACTTTTCCCATTCATCCCTGAAATCGGGAACGCCGGCATCAAAGGATTCGGCTTGATGGTCCGAAGTAGCAACTCCAAATAAGAGGTTTGGTAATTTCACTGACAGGTTCCGCTTGCTGAGAATCTGTTTTGACCGGAAGAAAGTGGAATGAATCCTGTCTTGGCACAAATTCGTGGTCAACTGCCAAATGAAACGGCTTCTTTCGGCTTGTTAGTGCGCGGGAAAGTGATTGAAGGCAAACGGCCTGCCTATATACAAGCAGCTCGCTTTGCACAGGAAGCCGCGCGTAAAGAATCGGGAAATATCTTTTATCGATTTTTCTGGGATCCTCGTGACCCATTGCAATTTGTGCTACTTGAAGCCTGGCAAGACTTCGGTGCACTGGTTGCTCACTTTGAGTCGAGCCACTTTCTTCAGCTTGCTCAGGAAGCCCAATCATTGACGGAGGGGCCGCCCACGATCGATGTGCTGCTGGAGCTGTGAAAAGCGGTGGAGGGGTTCCGACGTCAATAGGGCGAGGCTCCCAGAATTTCCTAAACACTTCATGGAGCCAGAGGTTGCCCCTGATGCATAGCGCTCTGGTATGGCCGAGCGGAATACTCTTCGTACGTCATTTCCCAGTTGAGCGCCGCGCATAACAGCCTCGAACTCGGCTCGGCCGCTCTCCGGCGTAGCGGGCGAAAGAACCGGGAACGGTCGTCCCCCTGTTCACACTTTCAGGTTGCGGTCGGAGCCTCGCCCTATCGAACTTCGAAATTCTAATCCCGGTGCGTCGCCCCCCCTGTAGCCGACGCCCGGACCCGTCAGATCCCGGTTTCTCGGTATTTTGTCGGTTTTGCCTGGCTGCTGCCGTTTGTCGCCTCGCCTTCAATCGGGATACTCGGGGCCAGGGCAATCAAGTCAATTGCTGATTACCGGAGCAATCTGGGAGCATCTCAGCGCGATTTTTGTAAGAGTCTTAGGCGGGTTTGCTCCCGGCTGCAGCGTCGCCTTTGCACTGGGCACCAGGACAGCGGGTTCGTTATTTGGAAAAAAACGTGTTCTAGTTGCTTTACAAGGCGAGATAGCAGAAAGGGAGCCTGCTCCGGAGGAGTACGTTCAACAATGAAACAGTCCGGCTGGCATGGAACCGTCCGCGGTCGCCCCTTGGTTGGGACGTCCGCCGAGCGCAAAAAACAAATCACCGAACGCGATATCGAGCTATTCAGCGAAATCACGGGTGATCGGAACCCTCTTCATTTTGATGCAAATGCCGCCCAAAAATCAGTATTCGGAGGCATTATCGTCCAGGGCGGGGTCACTTCAGGTCTCCTCAATGCCATCGTGGCAGAAGATCTGCCCGGTCCAGGAACTGTCTTTTTAGAGGTCAATTGGAAATTCATCAAGGCCGTTTACCTCGGCGATGTGATTACCGCGCGAGTCGAACTGACCGCCGTGCGGGAAGATAAATCGATCTGCACCATCAATACATCAGTCCGGAATCAGAAGGACGAAGTCTGCCTGTCGGGCACCGCGGTAACGTATACGGTGGCCTTGAAAAGAATTTAGAATTTTGAATCTCTTTCGAATGGGGTTGGACCCGATCGGGGCCTATCACGGGAAACTGCCGGGCGCGATTCGTGGACCAAGTCGACAGAGTGGACCCACTGGACGGTGCGGACCAAGTGGACTGGCCGCTGGCATGCACACCCGCATCCACTTCCAGGAGCCTCCGCGAGGCCAGGTGATGATCGGATCGAGTCAGGGCGCCTTCCGACCACCCACTTCTCACCAATCATTAATCGCCTCTCGCTTCTCACTAATCACCTCTCACCTCTCCCTTCTGGCCTCTCACAATTCACCCTTTGCGTCCCTGGAACGAAACGCTTACTTACAGGCTGATGAGCCGATTCTGTTTCCGGATCACCTTTCAAAACGAAGACGCGGCATTCTATCAGTTCCACGTGTTTCCGCCGGTATTTCATATTCCTTGGATATCAGGTTGGGCGCGTAAACGGAACGCCAGCACTCAATTGATCCTAGTCGAACTACAGCAGGATGCGGACAGAGACAGGTTTTTAGAGATTTGCTGCGAAAATCCGCATGTTTTGAAAATCGAGGAAATCAGTGAGGAAGAGTTTACTGCAACACCTTCTCAGGCAATTTAACGTCGACGCAAGATGGCCGACAAATCCCGATCGAACAGTGTCAGTGTCAGGTTGACTCGGAAACTCAAAGTCAGCAACCCCACCGGCTTGCATGCCCGACCCACGACTGAGGTGGTTCGCTGCGCGATGCGTTTCAAAAGTGCCATCACGCTGGAAGCAAACGGCAGAACCTGTTCGGCCATCAGTATCATGGATATCATGACCGCAGATATTCGTTCGGGAGCGGAAATCTTGTTTACCGCTGAAGGCCCTGACGCCGAACGAGCCCTGGATGCATTGGAAAATTGCTTGACCGAGCTCACGCGAAAAGGTCTTTGAACGAAAAACGTGACCTACGCTGGCCGCAGACCACCTTTCCGTCCTGGCCGTTGTCCTAACCGATTCGTCTTCATCCTACTGTTATGGGTTCTGGCACTACCTAGCTTTGGGGCCATCCTAGCAGGTTTCCAGCCCCCACCCGAGAAGCCAAGTTATCCGGTCGATACGGCCAGTTATCACGACGATAATGTTTCCTCCGTTCCAGCGAAGTTACTCGGCCGTATTCGACAGGAACCGTTGAATCTTGTCGCCACGATCATTTTCGCCTTTGCCATCGTCCATACCTTCCTCGCCTCGCATTTCCATAAGCTCGCCGCCCGCCTGGAGAGTCAATTACAAAAACTCGAACAGAGAAATGCACAAGCTCCCTCCGGTTTATCAGAAAAAGATCATGATCGCTTAGTTTTCCGAGGTCAGCTTTATCACTTCATGGGCGAGGTCGAGGCGATTTTCGGTATCTGGCTGATTCCGTTATTCATCGCGATCATCATCTTCAAGGGGTGGGGCACAATGGTTGATTACGTGGGGCATGCCAACGTCAATGACGCGATTTTTGTAGTGGTTATAATGGCGATGGCCGGTTCTCTACCCATCTTGCGATTGGCCGAAAATGCTATCGCGCGGGTGGCGCGGCTCGGTCGAAGCTCTGTCCCGGCCTGGTGGCTGGCCATTCTTACCATCGGCCCAATTCTCGGCTCCTTCATTACGGAACCCGCCGCGATGACCATCTCTGCCCTGTTACTTCGCCGGCGCATTTATAGCCTGCAGCCGAGTGACCGCCTCAAATATGCGACTCTTGGCCTGTTGTTTGTGAATGTTTCGGTCGGCGGTACACTCAGCCACTTCGCCGCCCCGCCGGTCGTACTCGCTGCCAGTGCCTGGCACTGGGACAGCCCTTTTATGATGTCGCACTTTGGCTGGAAGTCCGTTATTGCGATCGTCGTTTCCAATCTGCTCTATCTATTCCTATTACGGAAAGAATTTCGTGCGCTGGCTTCACCTGTGGCAGAAAACCCAGAAGGGCAGCCGCGCCATTCAATCCGGTGGTGGGTCACCTTGATCCATCTGTTGTTTCTAACCTGGACGGTAGTCAACGCTCATTATCCGGTACTGGTTGTACTCGGTTTTCTTTTTTTCCTTGCGTACGTTGCTGCTACTCGGCGCAGTCAGCAACCCATCGCGGTGCGACCGGCACTATTAGTAGGTTTTTTCCTGGCATCCCTGGTCATCCATGGCGGCTGCCAATCCTGGTGGATTGGTCCGGTCCTGAACAGCCTGAGCCAATTCCCGCTGATGATTTGTGCTACGGTCCTGACTGCATTCAACGATAACGCTGCCATCACCTATTTAGCTACCCTCGTTCCCGGTTTTTCCGATGCGTCTAAATATGCGGTGATGAACGGCGCAATCGCCGGAGGTGGATTAACCGTGATCGCTAACGCGCCAAATCCGGCCGGACAAAGCATCTTAGCATCCCGCTTTGGTCCCTCGGGCATCTCGCCCCTGGGTCTGCTCCTGGCGGCGCTCGCTCCCACCCTGATCGTTGCGGTCGCATTCATAGTGCTTTAAGAGGGAAAGGTCGGATCGCCCGCGATACCCGCGCTCGTTTTCTCGAGGACCTCAATGAAAGAAACGGTTTTCATCCGGAATATAATAACATTTTTATTATTAGTTCTTGCTTTTGCGATCGATATCGCAGAGATTCATACATGTTTTATTTCTGTTTTTATATTCAACTCTACTTGGCGCTTGAACTCCTCACTTTCACTTCAGTTCGTGCCAGTTTGTGTCCCATTCGTGGTTGCTTCCTAATCCGCCGTTCCCCATGAGCTCTAGGAAATCCAAAAACCTGCCGCCTCCCCGTCAAGAGATGATTGACGCGGTCGCGGAAGCGATGCGTGAATTGGAAAATGTTGCACCCGATCCTGAAATCGTTAGTTCCTGCCCGCAACTGCCCGGGATCGTACTCGATCGGGTCATTGGCAAACCTCTCGACCGTCAAGGCGAGGAGTACCGGACGACCATTAACGACTATGATAAAATTCGAGCGGAGTACTTCCAGGCCTTGGTACAGCACCCGATCGGCAGAACTCTGGCCTTACTCGCGGTTGGACCTGACGGGCTTAAACTCATGGAAGCCGGCAGGAGCCCCTCTACCTTGGTAAATATCGAGACTCCTCCCGAACGCGCGATCCGCGGCCGCAGGGTTAACTACAATTGTCATCACGTTATTCCCAAAAGCCTCAGCGTCGTCGGCGGCAAACCTGCGATTAACCATCCGCGCAATTTCGTGATCGCAAACACAACTCGACGTGGACGAGACCAATCACAAAACCCGCATCATCTTTGGCACAGTCTATTGCTGCATCCGCAAACCCATAACGCCCCGCCAAACACCGAGATCCCGGTTTACGTCGTTCGCCCTCTGTTTCCGTTTTACCCCCCGATCACCCAAGGGTTCAAATCTGCTGAAGCTCTGCGCGAACATCTGAAGAATCTCGGGGCACCCTCGTTACCCGAGGTGTGGGAATGGCGGATTCTGGAATTCTCGAAAGCTGTCGGACATAAGGCCTATAACGTACCCAAAGAGTATCATGAGATTACACGCGCGTTCGGCGAGCTGTTTAGCAAAGCGAACCGGGACGGTGAAGCTAACCAAGCCGCACGCGACGCCCTGGCCCACAAAGTAGAAAAGCTTTCCGCCGAGTGGCTTCCAGGAGATGCCTTCGTCAACGGGCGTCAACTCGGCCCGGATCATAAGCCAAAAAATCAGCTCCCTATCATTGAATCCAACTTAACCGCAGCTCCGGAAATGCCGCTCCCAGAGAAGCCGAAACCCAAAAAACAACGAACTCAACCAGGAATTGCGTCCGCGGTCCCTGTGCGCGCCGCCGCCATGAAAGTTTAGTTATGAAGTTAAAAACAGAGCTATTGCAGGAACTCAGTAACCTGTTTGTGCAAGATCTTAGATCCTCTCAATATTACCAACAATTATCCGCTGAAGAGCGAAACGCGCTTGAGCGAGGTTTAGCTCGTGAGGCATCTCGGGGGGGGCGCCCATTGGTTCCCGGTGCGCACCCGGACGATCTGGAATCCGTACGGTCCGAAGCAGAAGGTCAACTCGGCATTCAACTTCCGCCAGAACTGCTGGCAGTGCTTGAATCCGTTGATGGGTTCTCCGAGAACGGTGTGACTCTATATGGCGCCGACCAGGATCCAGAACATGATCAAGCCTACGGCGCGAGTATTGTGGCCGAAAATGTCTGTCTTTGGGCGAGCATGCCCGAACTGGCCGAGAAATACCTTTTCCTCGGCGACTCTGACCTGTGGTATTTTGCCTGGGAAATTGAATCAGACCGGTACGCTGCGCTGTCCCGTTCGACTCTGAAGCCGGTGCATTACTTTGAATCTATTGACGGCATGATAAACGACATGTTATCTCAGGCTCTCAGAATCCCTCAGGCATCGGGTCCAGTGAATGAATTCAAGCCGCCGTTCTAACCCGATGTCATTGGCATGTAACCGGCCGACAACGACCAAAGAGAAAAGCGGTACAGAAATCGAACTGTTCCTTATTCGGGAACTCGCGTGCCGCTTCGATCGGGGCAATGGTCGCGCAAACCAACGAGCATATCCACGTAAATGCGCACCAATTATTGTTAGGCGGCTGAAACTCCTGCTTAAGGCTTTGGAAGTGATTCACCTATGCGGTTCGCCTGCTGAAAAAATGATAATTAGCCTGATCGGCGAATGTCTGAGACAGTTGTATCCGGAACGAAGGCTGCCTCAGATCGCCCCGTCGGCTAATTCAGCTAACCATCGGATACAGACTTATTTGTGAGGTTTGGGTGACCGGGAGGGAAGCGGCGCGGAACCGAATCACTCTCGCTGGAAACAACATCCCAGGGCCCGCAACGGCCAGTATAGTCGATAGTAATCGTATCGCAGATACATTACCTCGGGAAATCCGGTACCGGTTGGCAACTCCTCGTCCCATGAACCGTCCGGTTTCTGGTTCTGGAGTAAATAGGCTAGCCCATGTTGAATGCTCGGCACGTCGCGGTCCGGAAAAGCGCAAAGGCCTATCAGGGCCCAGGCGGTTTGTGATGCGGTGCTCGGGCCTTTTCCTTTCCGCCGGGAATCAGGATAAGAGGCGCAGGTTTCTCCCCAACCGCCGTCATGATTTTGATGTGCTTCCAACCACTGCCGGCCACGCTGTATCCATCCTTCTTCCATATCGACTCCGACAGCAGCAAGCCCTCTTAAGGCGTGCGCCGTTCCATAGATGTAGTTTACTCCCCAACGACCGTACCACGAGCCGTCTTTCTGTTGCCGCGATTTGAGAAAATGGATTGCTCTCTGAATTTGCGGAAAACTGGCATCCAGTTGGAAAGCTCCCCAAACCTCTAAGACGCGACCGGTAATGTCCGGACAACTGGGATCGAGGATAGCCTTGTGGTCCGCAAAAGGGAGACGGCGCAACCAGGGATTTTGAACATCTTTGTCAAATGCCGCCCAACCACCATCATGGGACTGCATCTGCAGGAGCCAATTGAAGCTCGGACCGCTGTCCGAGTCCTTCAAGTGCCTGGCTGCTCTCAGCGCGAGGAGCACCATCGCCGTATCATCCAGATCAGGATAAAATGGGTTTTGAAATTGGAAGCTCCAACCGGAGGGTTTAGCGTGGGGGGCATGAACCGCCCAATCGCCTTTGATCTCGATCCTCCGGGCCGCCAGCCAATCGGTCGCCCTCTGGATCCGGGAATCGCTTGGATCGATTCCAGACTCCACCAATGAAAGCACGCTTAACGCGGTGTCCCATACGGGAGACAAGCAGGGCTGGATACGAAAGCCCGCATCATCATCCACTAACAACTCTGCGATCGCCGATTGCGCGCGGCAATAGACTGAACTTTTCTCATCGTGACCCAAGCATTTCAAAGCTATCAGGCTTTGCAACATTGAGGGAAAAATCGCTCCGAGTCCGCTGCATCCTTCGCTGACTCGATCAATCAACCATTTCTCTGCAGCGGCAAGCGCGTCCTGGCGCGAAGGAATAAGCCCGTGACGCTGAAACCGCTGCAGCGACCCGAGAACGATCGACCGCCAGCGATCCGCAGAGACTGCTCCTTTTCTATCTGGCTTGGCGAAGAGTTCTGATATACCGCGCTCCACCGAAATCATTTGAGTTGGTTTGAAGTGCTGGATGATTGCCATCGGGACCAGCATGGCTCTGGTCCAGGCGGAGACCGAATACAGATTAATCGGCGACCAATTCGGTGCCAGCAGGAGCTCGACTGGAATCGGTGGAAGACTTTCCCAAGGGATCTGGCCCAAAAGCGCCAGGTAAAAGCGGGTGTAAGATCGGGTTCTCTCTAGCCCACCCAATTTCCGGATGATAGCGGCTGCTCGCATCATGGTGGGAGCGCTGCGGGCAAGGCCGGCTAGTTTTAGCGCCAAATAGGCCTTGACGGAGGGGTCCAGGCTAGCGGGTCCTCCTTCATAGACACTCCAGCCTCCAGTGGCTAATTGTTTCGTAAGAAGATGATCCAGGATTTTATTTTGCAGATCGGGATTGATGTTTCCTGACCAGTGCAAAAAGCAGAGGTAGTCAGCGCAGATACCAGGGTTTGCTCCCAGTTCTCCCAGCCAAAACCCAGCTGGATGCTGACGATCCAACAAATAAGCCTGTGCCCGCCGGATGGCCGATGCTAATTGATTGCGATTGACTTCAACTCTCTTGACCTGAACCTCCGCCAAACGCCTTGAAGTTATTGGCATTTCCCCGCCCCTTTTAGAAAACGAGAAAACCTCCACCGCGAGTCCCTCCACGTATTAGACCAAATCTAACCCGTGGATGTTTAAAATTGTTCTGGAAAGAGACATTTTCTTCCATCGTCGTAGACGTAAAGCCAGAGTCACTTAAGATTCGATGATAGAGCACGGTTCGGATTTGCCGGTAGGCCGACACACCTCGAGATACCCAGCCCATCCACGCGGGGCACGCCAAACGCCAAACGCTAAACTGACGCCCCCCTCTTCAGGAGATCACTCATCCCCTTGCACTCGCCGCTTTCAGAGGTGATAAGCGATCATTATGGCCTTTCTTGGTTGTATAGCCGACGACTTCACGGGTGGGACCGATCTCAGCAGCAACCTGGTTAAGCGCGGGTTCAGGACCATTCAGACGCTAGGGGTGCCTTGCGAAGACGAAAAGCTGGGCGAAGTCGATGCTATCGTAGTGGCACTCAAGAGCCGAACCATCCCGGCCGGCGAGGCAACGGCGCTATCGATCGAGGCTCTGCGCTGGTTACAGTCAAAAGGATGCGAACACTTCTACTTCAAGTTTTGTTCAACGTTTGATTCTACACCGGCGGGAAACATCGGGCCGGTGGTTGACGCTCTTCTGGATGAACTTCGAGAGCCGTTCACCGTGATCTGCCCGGCTTTTCCTGACAATGGCAGAACCCTATATCGAGGCTACCTGTTCGTACATGACCAACTGCTTAACGAAAGCGGGATGCAGAACCATCCGCTAACGCCAATGACGGATCCCAACGTCCTGCGGCTTTTGGGTTGCCAGACCCGCTCTCGAATTGGCTTAATCCGATTCGATACGATTGCGCAAGGCGCGCAGGCGGTCCGGAACCGGATCGCCGAATTACGCGGGTCGGGTGTCCGCATGGCAGTTTCTGATGCCACTTCCAACCAGGACCTTCTAACGCTTGGTGACGCAGTGTCGGACCTTCGGCTTGTCACTGGAGGGTCTGGGCTGGCGCTGGGCCTGAGAGCACCCGTAACCGACGTCAAATCTGCTTCTGATGTTGCCGTCCCATTAGGGCAACGCGCAATTCTGGCGGGCAGTTGTTCCAGAGCAACACGGGGACAGATCGAACATGCAAAGAATTTTTACCCGGCCCGGCAGATCAAACCAATCGATCTCGGGCAGGATTACGCCGGCACTCTGAATTCCGCTTTTTCTTGGATAGAAGACCAATACAAAAAAGGGAATACTTTGCTAATCTATACTAGCGAAAGTCCCGCTGAAATAGCAACCGCCCAATCAAAGCTCGGTCTGGATCGATCGAGTCAATTGGTGGAGCAAGCCTTCTCGGACCTGGCCCGGGAACTCGTTGCCCGAGGCGTGCGGCAGCTTATCGTAGCCGGCGGAGAAACCTCCGGGGCGATAGTAAACGCTCTCAAAATCCGGGCCCTGCGAATTGGTAAAGAGATTTCTCCGGGAGTCCCTTGGACGCTGGGATTGGGCGGTCCTTATCCGGTCGCCTTGGCTTTGAAGTCGGGCAACTTCGGGGCGACCAATTTCTTCATCGAAGCTTGGCGAGTCCTTTCATGAAAACCGAAAACCAGGTTCGCGAACAGATCGTTGAAATTGGCCGGAGCTTGTACGCTCGCGGTTTGAGTCCGGGAAGCAGCGGTAATATCAGTGTCAGGCTCGATGACGGTTGGTTACTAACACCGACGAATTCCTGCTTAGGTAACTTGGATCCGGGAACCCTTTCAAAAGTGGACTGGAACGGAAAACACCGATCCGGAGATAAACCGAGTAAAGAGTATTTCCTGCACTTGGCTGTTTACACGCATCGGCCTTCGGCTCACGCCATCGTTCACCTCCACTCGACCTATTCGGCGGCAGTTTCCTGTCTCGACGGCTTAAACCTGAAAAGTTGTATTCCGGCCATCACTCCCTATTTCGTAATGCGCGTTGGGCGGCTACCTCTTATTCCATACTTCCGGCCGGGCGACAAATCCCTGGCTGACGAAATCTCGAAGATTGCTGCCAAACATGCTGCGGTCCTGCTGGCCAACCATGGTCCGGTGGTTTCGGGCAAGGATCTGGACAGCGCTATGTACGCTATCGAAGAACTGGAGGAGACCGCCAAGCTGTATCTGCTGCTGCGCGGCGCC
>JAFAVN010000150.1 GCA_019242435.1 Verrucomicrobiota bacterium
TGATCAGGGTTGCGGGGATCACTAGCGTCATTCAAAGGGCAGAGCACGATCTGCGGACAATTAATCCGCTTGGCCTCCGTAATGAGGGTACTTAGTTTCTCAAGATTAATATCGAGTACCCTGGCATCCTCGAAAGGATAAAGAGCATTGATGGTTAGAGGTTTGACTCCGGTGGCGGCGAAGGCCCTGTGCACGGCGTCATCCGGTAACCCGTCCAGGGCCGCGTTGCCGGTGAGATCGTTCCGGAGTTCGACATACTCGATGCCCAGGCCTGAGGTGAACTGAAGGAATTCTTCGAGAGAGAGCTGGGGGTTGATTATGCGGTTCAAACAAAGCGGGTTCGTTAGTGGCATGGCAGCGGTTGTGTGTAGGAGTGGTCGAGAAATGGAGTATTGGAGACTTGGAGTAACGAAATGATGGCGAGGTGAGGCCGATTATATCCACTCTTCCTTTAGTGTCTCTAATACCCATTTCTCTACCACTCCCAGGCGCAAAGGCGCAAAGTTTAAGGCTAAAAATGAAACGTGATAACCTTCGACGGGCATTGTTATCGCTCGATCTTTCTGACGGCTCGCATGAGGCTGGGCATCGCCAGAGGATGGTCGAACTACTGGATTCATGCCCGAACTGTTTTCAGCGTAATGCCTTTCCGGCACATTTCACCGGCAGTGCATTTGTAATCAGTGCGGACGGTGAGCACGCGCTGTTGCACCATCATCGGAAACTGGACAGATGGCTGCAATTCGGAGGCCACTGCGATGGAGAGCCGGACGTACTGGCAGTCGCGCAGCGCGAAGCACTTGAAGAATCGGGGATCGAGGGGCTGCTAATCGCATCGGAGCGTCCGTTCGACCTGGATATCCACGAGATACCGGCAATCGGCGGTGAACCGCCTCACCAGCATTTCGATGTCCGTTATGTGCTGATCGCGCCGGAGAACGCAGAGTTCCGGACCAGTTCCGAGAGCCACGAAGTGCGTTGGTTTACGGCTGGGGAAATGGATCAATTGGATTTGGACACCGGTCTCCGGCGTTTGCTGATAAAATGGGAGGCGCTCCTGGCTCGGCATTCGGGCGATTAGACCCCGGCTTCCGAAGGTTGACACGATCGAATTCGAGGCGATGCTGCAAATTCTCCGTCCGGCGGGGTAGCCAAGTGGTAAGGCCGAGGTCTGCAAAACCTCTATTCGCGGGTTCGATTCCCGCCCCCGCCTCTTCCCCGCGCTTCGTCCAGCAAGATCTTATCCAGTGCGGCGGCTATTCGCGGGCCAGCGGTAAGGCGGGTTCGCCATTCGCGCGGGATAGAATCGACTCCAAGGTGTGCGCCCAGCCAGGAACCAAGCATGGTCCCTCTTCCGGCATTGTCGCCGCCTGCTCGCAAAGTCGCCAGAATAGCAGCCTCAAAATTGTCGCTGTGCTTTAGGAATGCATGAAGAGCGGAGGGGAAGCTTTGGGTTAATGGACACGCTTGGCCGAATTCTAAAACGGCTTCCGTTACTTCTTTGCCGATTTCTGCGACCGCTTTCTGGGTTTGTTGGCGGAGCTCGGAGCTGCGATCCGGCGCCAGCGGACCGATTCTCACCATCGCGTTTTCTAAGCCGTCGTATACCTCGCGTCCAAGGAAAAGCTCCTCTAGGAGCAGCCCGTGAAACTTCATGTACCCAATTGCCCGCCGGTTGTTCTGGCAGACGCGGGTCAGAGACTCGATTGTGGCCGGGAAGTTGGAGTCACGCCAATAGCGGACGGCCAGTCCAGCCAGCCTGGACGCAGTAGCAGGCTCGGCGTCATCGGCTCCTTGCTGAAAATCATAATCACCGGATGAATTTGATTCCCTGAACCGCTTGTAATTTTTAAGCGTCCCCAGGGTGGCGTAATCCAAATAACCAAGATACTGGGGTGACTCAAATGTCTCAACGAAGCTCTTGCCGAAAGCGCGAGGATCGAAGCGTCCATGTTCGGCAATTGATTCCAGCAACACCAGGGCACCGTCTCCGTAATGGGTTTGATCTCCCGGCTTTTTAGACTCGTGGTAAGTCCCAGCTGCCGGCGCCTCGAACCCAAATATGCCATCAGGGAATCTAGCGGAGAGCTCGGACAGATCGTAGATCCAGTGCGTGCCTAGGGCGGCAGCATCTCCGACAAATTGACCCCACACCGCGCCCCGGAGTCGGTCTTCCGTCGCTACCTCGTGGGCTGAACCTTTTGCCATCCTATTAGTGTCCTGTCCCATAAATAGCTTAGCTTTCAGTGGGTTTGAGGTGGATTTGACTCATCCCTATTTTAAGCTCTTACGCTAGTCGAATCGGAATATTTCCACCGTATCTGTTCCAGTTGCTCCCTGATGCGGCCGACTCGACCTGACAAGTCGAATGGCTATCTTCTCGGCTCATACCGCATCGCCACCGCGCCCGAGCCGAACTCCAGCCGGCCGACAAGCCTCAAATCGACAGGCTTTAATAGCCCCGCGAATAACGTCGGTCCGTGGCCCGCTAGCCTGGGTTGCACCACGAATTCGTACTCGTCGATCAATCCCAGCTCCGCCAATGCACGCGGCAGCCTCACGCCTCCCACCAACAGTCCCTTACCCGACTCGCGCTTGAGCTCCTGAACGGCCTTCTCCAGATCCCCGCGCACGAGTTCGGCGTTCCAATCGACCTGGTGCAGGGTGCTCGACACGACGTACTTCTTTGCCGCGTCGATCGTCAGGGCGAAGGGCTCCATCCATTCGGGCCTCGCTTCCGCCGGGGGCGGCGGTCGCCACGCTGCCTCCATCATTTCGTAAGTCACTCGGCCAAAGAGGAGGGCATCCGCTTGCTCGAGGTTCTCGGCCGCGTGACGATGCAAGTCTTCGTCCGGGATTATTGCTCGATGATCGCAGCACCCGTCCAATGTGACGTTGATGAAATACCGAAGGGGTCGCATTTCGCAAGAGTACCGCAGATGGACCAGACGAGCAAAGTAGCCCGTCTCAGGGTTAGGAGCCACTCACGTATCGCATGACGATGACAATATTGCCGGTAACCACGCCAACTACAGCTCCGCCAATCCCCAATGGATTTTGTATTCGATTTACGTTGTCGCCGCTCACATCGCGCCGCTACGATTGGACGTGGGGCGGATATCGTTCATCTAAAAGACCAAGGAAGGCGACAGCGGCGGGATCTCGCTCTCGGTTGCGCCAGCAAAGCCGATGTAAGGGCCGGGTAAGCTGAAAGCCTGCCAGGGGCAGGATGGCTAATTGGCCGGCTGCCAGCTCGGTTTGGATGGTTAAGTGGGATACGATTGCCACCCCCAGACCAGCCGCAACCGCTCGTTTGATCGCCTCAGTGCTGCCCAAGATCAGCGGAGGTCGCTGGAACTTTTGCCCCCGCTTTGCCAGTGCCCGGTCGATTACTTCACGGGTTCCACTGCCCGCCTCGCGTACGATCATGGGCTCGGCGCAAAACTGTCGCAAGGTCAGTGGCTTGCGTCCACATTTGAGTCGGGGGTGATCAGGACGCGCGATGGGCACCAACTGATCTCGCAGGAAAACTACGGTTTCAAGTTCACGCCGATCGGGTGGCAAGCCTTCGGTCAAGCCGGCGTCCAGGGTGCCATCGACCAGCCTGCGTTCAATGTCTTCTGTGTTGGCGATATCGAATTGGAGGTCAATGTCCGGATAACGTCGTCGATATTCCCCCAGTAGGTCCGGCAAGAGGTAAACCCCGATCGTGGTGCTCGCGCCAATAGCTAAATGGCCCCGCCGAAGTCCTTTCACCTCAGCCATTGCCTGCTCGGCATCGACCGCCAAAGCGCCGAGTCGTTGGGCATACCCTAACAAAAGCTTCCCTGCTGCGGTCAACTTTACGCCCCGCCCTAATCGATGAAACAAGGCCAAACCTAATTGCGCTTCGAGCTCGCCCACTTGCATCGAAATCGCGGGTTGACTGACGTGGATCTGCTCAGCGGCTCGACTGAAACCGCCAGCTTCAGCAACGGCTCGAAAGAGAAAAAGATGGTTCAAGTTCACTGCCGCAAAAAAGGAAGACAATGGAATAAGATAATCTTATGGATTACAGATAAAAGATATATTTTTAAGATGCTGTTATCGACGCCATCGTGCGGCATGACAAATGTTGATTCCTATGCTGCGACCCGTTACTCATACCCCGTACCGGCAAGGCCAACCGAGCGCGCGCGCGCTGACGGCGCAACTCGCAGGCGGTGGCTAATTCATGCAGATGCACTTCCGCGAGGCACGCGACAGGCCCTCTTTATAACGGCGGCGGCGCTTTGTCTGACGCCCTGGGTTTCGCCTCCGGTCGCGCTCGCACTGGGCGCCGGGCTCGCGCTCACACACGAGAATCCGTTCGCGCCACTTGGCAAAAAAGTCTCTGCCAAACTACTGCAGGTTTGCGTGGTCTTTTTAGGCTTTGGGATGGATTTGCCGGTCGTTCTCCGCACAGGCTTACAGGGCGCCGGATTAGCTGCGGCGACTATCGCCACCACGCTTGGGTTAGGCTGGGTTCTTGGCAAACGTCTAGGGATCGATCGCAAGGTTTCGGCCCTGATCTCGGCGGGCACCGCAATCTGCGGTGGATCAGCCATCGCAGCCGTCGGATCAGTGATCGGCGTGGGGGAAAGCGAGATCAGCGTAGCAATGGGAACCGTTTTTATCCTCAATGCCGCTGCATTGTACGTGTTCCCGGTGCTGGGTCACGCTCTTGGGCTTACGCAAATCCAGTTTGGCACCTGGGCGGGCATCGCCATCCACGACATTTCTTCGGTGGTCGGTGCTAGCGCGCATTACGGGTTGGACGCTTTGCAGACAGCCACAGCCGCCAAACTCTCACGTGCGCTTTGGATTATTCCGGTGAGTTTGGCTGCGGCGGCCGCCTTTCGGACACGTAGGACTGACGGCCAGACGGCGACGCCGCAAAAGCCCAGCGTACGGGTGCCTTGGTTTATTGTTTTTTTCCTGCTTGCTTCGATAGCCCGCAGTTTTGTCCCTGGACTCGCAGCCATAGCCCCGGCC
>JAFAVN010000260.1 GCA_019242435.1 Verrucomicrobiota bacterium
GCGCCGGATGCCCATCGGCAGCTCTTTTAGCGCCCCATGGCGTGCTTGTACTGCCCGTGACGTACTGGATCTCGTTAAGCGCATCTTGTACATATGGCTGCAGTGCGGCGCCGGGCTGGACAACTTCGCCATCAAGCGAATATCCAGCGTACACGGCCAAGAGGGGCTGCATGTGCAGATCTTCACACCACTCCAGAAACTCGAGTAGTCCCATGCCGTCATCGGAACGATAACCCCAAGGGCTCTCGTGACCTGGTCGCTGTGAGATCGGCCCGATGGTATTCGTCCACTCAAATCGTTGCGCGATAGTCTGGCCTTCAAGATAGTTGCCGCCGGGGAACCGGAGGAAACCGGGCTTCAATGCCGCCATCTTTAACATCAGGTCGATCCGATTTCCATTCGGTCGCAGTCTGTAAGTGGGAGGAAATAAGGAAACCTGGTTGAGCCACAGAGTGCCGGGACTGCCGGCGGTGATCACAAAACGGGCGTTCGTGGTTGGAGCAACTGCACCTGTGAACAATAGCACCTTGTATTGCGCCCAGTCGGTGGTGATGCTTGGCACCTGGGCCTGACCGTAAACCGTGCTGCCGTCGACGCTCTGAATCGAAACGGTTAGCGGGCCAGTGAATCCGGCTGCTTTCGCGTAAAACGAAGCGGCATAAAAGTTAAACGGTTTGACCGGTATACCATAGTACCCCTCATTAGCTGCGCCGACGGTCGGCCCCTGTTGAATCGTTATCTTCAAGGAAGTCTTCAAAACTGTTCCGCTGATCGGTTGAGTGGTATCCAATGCGATCGATCCGATCCCGCCGTTTTGTTGTACTACCGACCAGTTTACCGGTGTGTTGGGATCATTCCGAAAGACGCGATTCTGGATCAACTCGGCGTATACGCCGCCGTCAAAAGCGTGACTGATCTCCTCCACCATGATACCGTGAAAGGCGGGATTAATCTGTGCGCCGGGATGCGCCGCGTCGATCTGCAAAGTCGCCGGCTCAACGGGTAATGGTCCTGGAAGTGTAGGATTACCGATTTTAGCCACTTTAAGTACCTGTGGCGCCGTCAGGGCCGTCTGATAGAATCGGACATCATCGATGGAATCGTTGTTCCAGTCGACTTGTTGACCTCCAAATTGGCCGCGCCCGACAGAGCTGTGGCCGCTGGCCGCCGCAGACACGACATTGAAAATCTGGTCTGTCAGAACGCCGTTTACATAAAGCGATGCTGATTGATTAGTGGCATCGTACACGCCGGTCAGATGGTACCATTGACCTGCAACCGGCGTGAATAAGGATTGTGGAAGAGTGAAGAAGTCGTACGGAACAGTAAATGAAAACTGGCCGGAATCCGCGCGAAGTTGCAGAAAAAACGCGGCTAAACCTCCCGGTGTGTCTTCACTAACGAAGGTCTGATAACCGATGGTGTTATTTAGTTTTACCCAGGCAGCCACCGAGAAACTCTTGGTAGTATCTACCACGGTAGATGCAATATCGGCGTAGCTACCGGGTACGCCGGGTAGCGCTAAAGCGAAAGGTCCGACCAGCCCGGTCGTCCAACCTGCCTGACCCATTAAGGTGGCGGGATGGTCGCCTACGGAGTCTGCCGCAATGGTACCGGTTCCCTCGTCAAAACTGAGTAAGGTCACCGGCTGGGGCAGCCCAGGCGTGCTTTGATTAATGGTTTGAGCGGGGAGCGAGCTAACCACGAGAAATGCGGCCGGAGCGAATGCGAGCCGGCGCCAGGAGTATGCAATTTTCCGAGGGGAACGTAACGTTTTCATAGAAGTAGTCGGAGGAAAACCCGACACCTGCCGCTTCCTGGATGAGGAGCGACCTAAAATCTGCGGCCGTCAAAGGCCGCGCACCGGGTTTGCTGGTTTGCCCGGTGCGCAGCGAGGCACCCGGCTAAGTACTCAACAATTATTTTTTAGAGCACTCAGGGCGGCGCCTTTGGTGTCTGGGGAGAAATGTTCATGTCGATATCCGATCGAGTTCAGCGAAAGAATCTGGAGTAGCCGGTTGGACTTCGGAGAGCGCCGATCTTTGAGAGAGCCTGCAGCAAAGCGGAGCGGAGACCTGTTGGCAAAGCGTCCTTGGCTGGCATGTCTCCTCCTGGATCGACTTCTCGCGAGGACGTTCGAGCCCGAACAACAGCCACTAGCCAGTTGTACCGTGACCGCTCACATTTTAGGGCAAAAAACCTAGCCCTCGCGATAGTTATGATTCTTTTACCCCCTTCTTTTGGGAAGACAAGCGATTTGTTCAATTTGAAGAACAATTGCGGTGTTCCAGCGCAGCAGAATGCCTGGCGGATTAGAAAATCCTTTGAATTTCCTCTGCAATTCCGAAAGATTGATCGCGCCCTATCTGGTAATAACCAGATCACCCTCTGTCGCATGGCTTACCTTGAGATTACGCAACTCGATAAACACTACGATCATTTTCAGGCGCTGAAAGGGATCGAGCTCGCGGTTAAAAAAGAAGAATTCATCGTCTTTGTCGGTCCTTCTGGATGCGGCAAAACCACCTTGCTACGGACGATTTCCGGTCTAGAAACACCCACAGCCGGTAAGATCAATTTGGACGGCCAGGACATTACGTATGTGCATCCGTCAAAAAGGAACGTGGCGATGGTCTTCCAGAATTACGCGCTATTTCCTCATCTCAACGTCTTCGAGAACATCGCATTCGGTTTGCGGTTACATCGATTGTCGCGGCAAGAGATCGAGCAACGGGTGCAACGAGCGGCCAGGCTCCTGCACTTAGAATCTTTGCTGACCCGTAAACCTAAGCAGCTATCCGGTGGTCAACGCCAGAGAGTGGCCATCGGCCGGGCGATAGTTAAGCAGCCGAAATTGTTCCTGTTTGACGAACCGCTATCCAACCTTGACGCTAAGTTGCGCGTCAGAATGCGGGTCGAGCTCCTCAATCTGCATTACGAGACTCGAAATACAGCGGTTTATGTGACCCACGACCAGGTCGAAGCAATGACGATGGCAGACCGGATCGTCATTTTAAACGACGGCCGAATCGAACAAGTAGGAACTCCTTCTGAGTTGTACGAGCGACCAACTAACAAGTTCGTCGCCGGTTTCATCGGGTCGCCGCAAATGAACTTTCTGGAGTTGACCATCGACGGTCAGAAAGAAAACGGACTGGCGTGTACGGCGCAAGGACTGGGTAAGCTAATACTTCCCACTCAAACCAAGGAAGCAATTGAAGGTAAGAAGGTCACTCTCGGTATCCGTCCTGAGCATGTTAAGCTAGCGCCAGGGGGGACCAATCTTCGCCTCCCGGCCGTGGTTAATATCGTAGAGAACCTTGGCAGCGAGAATTGCTTGCATACCGAGATCGCAGAGAATCAATTGCTGGTTGCAAAGACGCCTGGCGGACCGGCTCCGGAACGGAATCACCGGCTGGAGCTCTTCTTACCTGCTGAACATCTCTACTTATTCGATGACCAGGACAAAGCGATCCCGGTTACCCCGATCGCATGAAAAGCCGTTAGCCTGAATTCGCGACACGCTAAGTCAATTTGGAGAAAAACATTATGAGTGCAGTTGCCGATAAGTTGCCGAAAACGATGGCAGCAATCATGTGTCACGGCCCCAAAGATTACCGCCTCGAGGAACGTGCGGTGCCAACGCCTGGCCCGGGAGAAGTCGTGATCAGGGTGAAGAGTACCGGGATCTGTGCAAGTGACATCAAATGCTATACCGGAGCCCCGTTGTTCTGGGGAGACGAACATCGGGTCGGCTATTGCCAGGCACCGGTCACTCCCGGACACGAGTTTATCGGTGAAGTCGTCGCCTTAGGAGAGGGAGCGGCTGAAAAGTACAACCTCAAGATCGGTGATCGGGCTATCAGTGAACAGATCGTACCCTGCTGGAACTGCCGCTATTGCCGCCGGGGTGCCTATTGGATGTGCGCCGTCCATGATATTTACGGGTTCCGTCAACGCACATTCGGGTCCTGGGCAGAGTATATGGTTTTCCCGGCCGGCGCTCTGAATTATAAAGTACCGAATTCAATTCCGTGGCATCACGCCGTGTTCATAGAGCCCTTGGCCTGCTCGGTTCATGCCGTGGAGCGCGGAGACATCAAGTACCAGGATACGGTGGTGATTGCGGGATGCGGCCCTTTGGGGTTGGGTATGGTGGCAGCAGCCAAAATGAAAGGTCCGGAACGGATTATTGCCTTGGACCTTAGCAATGAACGACTCGAAGTCGCGAAAGGTTGCGGAGCCGACATCGGCATAAATCCGAAGAAAGAGGATGCGGTCGAAAAGGTCCGGGAACTCACGGATGGCTACGGCTGCGACGTTTACATCGAGGCAACGGGTCACCCAAGCGCGGTTGAGCAAGGGCTTCACATGATCCGAAAGCTCGGTACTTTTGTCGAGTTCAGTGTGATGCGGGAGAAAGTTACCGTTGATTGGACGATTATCGGTGATACTAAAGAATTGAACGTGCATGGCTCGCACCTCGGTCCACATTGCTATCCGGTAGCGATTCGGATGATTGAGCAAGGATTGTTACCGATGGATAAAATTGTGACTCATCGGTTGACCATGAACGATTACCAAAAAGGCATTGATATGGTCATTTCGGGGCTGACATCGGTTAAAGTGACTCTGGAGCCTTAATGGGCATTCAGTAGGGCCACGGCTCTGGAAGAGTACTCCCGGATTCCGGGGCGTTACGTTTCCTTTATCCCTGAGGCCGAAAGCGGACTCAGGTAGCGTCGACTGTTCCGCTAGGTTGTTGGTGCAAAATACCTCAGAACCGCTGCAGGGCGATGGATGAACCCTCGCCAGAAGCCGCAGTCGACACCGCGCATCATGGGTAACGCCTGAGCGTTGCCGAACCGGGGTTGTCTCGGGCGCGGCTCGGCGGCATTTCGGCATCGTACGCCAGGGGAGATAAAAACTTCAGTTGGCCTCAGCGCTCCGTTCGATTGAGTGGGCGCCTCGCCTACCGATCGTGTCGTATCGAAAACCGTTACCGAATTCCTGTTTCTTGGCTCTCATCCCAGAATCTGCCCTCCAGAAACCAACCCAGACCGATGATCGCAAAAACCGCCGCGGCCAGCGGCTGCACTGTCAGAATCCAAAGGCTCTTCTGTCCCGGCAAGAAACTGGCCCTCAGGACGGCGAGAAGCAGCAATGCATACGTACAAAGCAAACCGATCTGCAGCCAGCGGGGCCGCGCAGAAATCCTGGCACCGGCGTCCACCAGCGCCAGCACCACCGCCGGAGCAAGTAGGACATATGTCAGTGATTCCGTGGCTGGGCCGCAAAGCGTCATCCAGATACAAACCAGTGAGAAAAGGCCGACCAAAATTTGTTCCCGCGGCCACTGCTTCCTGACTCCAACGGCACAGTAGAGAGCGATCGCACCCCCGCTGATTAGTTGGAACAACGTGTACAGGATGCCAGGAATAGGTAAATGTCCGAACCGGACCAATAGGAACCAAAGGTCGAGCGGCACGTCTTTCAATGGATAAAGCCGACGGTTATCTGCTGAGCGAGTGACAATCCACTCATGATACTGCTGCGAGACATACGACCAGTGCTGCAGAACAAACGGCAAAAACCCGAGTAATAACAAAGCGAGAATAAGGCGCCAACCGAGCTTTTTGGGAGCGAGCAGGCAAAGAAGCAGGCCAACCGCCAGGGGGTAAATTTTGAGGTAAGCGGCTACCGCGATCGAAAAAGCGGCCAAATTCCAGCGCTCTCTCGGCACAGCTGCAACCGCTAAGAGTATGAGTCCGATCAAGGTTGGGTTAGCCTGCCCCGTGTCCAGATTACCGAGGACCAAGGGTAGAATCAGCAGGTAAACGAGGCCCTGGTATCGCCGTACCTCAGGATAGATTCCGCTATTCAAAATCGCGGCCAGACCGGCCAGGAAAAGGGCCGCATTAAGCCAAGTCCAGAAAAGATTGCCGAGACCCGGTGGAATCAAGGCGAAGGGGCAGAAAAAGGCTGCTACCAGAGGGCTGTAGACGAAACCGCGCCAGTCTCCATATAGATGTTCACCGTGAAACCAATGCCAGCCGGCCGCGCGGTACACGCTAAAGGCATTGGCTCGATTTGGGTTGACCAGAATCCGAATGCTCAATCCCACCAACACCGCAGACCAGGCCAGCAATCCTGTCCAAAACCAAGATCTCGCTTTCAAATTTGCGGGCGACCAAAAAAGGCGGTAAGGCTGACTTTCATAGTAAAGCCTGCACCTGGGCAGAGTTCCGTGATCCGAGCACGGGATTCAGTCCGAATCAAGTGTTTCGTCAATGTCTGTAAAACTTGATACCCAAAAACTCCAGGTCATCGATCGCCTGGTTGGCGTTCCCATTTGCGCGCTGCTCACCCTGGTGCGTCGGCTCAAGCGAAACGCTGATGTCTCGGAGCGCCCGCTGCTCCCTCGAAACCTGTTATTCGTGAAACTGGCCGAGCAAGGATCGACGGTTCTCGCGTACCCGGCAATCGCGCGCGCAATTCGGTTGGTTGGCAGAGAGAATGTTTTCTTCCTCGTCTTCGAGG
>JAFAVN010000305.1 GCA_019242435.1 Verrucomicrobiota bacterium
AAGCACAGGTAGACGAAGTAACGGTTAAGAGCACGAAAATGACAAATGAGAAAATTCACGTTCGCATAAAAGGCTTCTAGACTGGGTTGCCCAAGGCTGGTAGGACGTGGCTCCGATACCTCCTAGAATACTTCGGAAGGTTCTAGTGTGCCTTGGCCATGGTGATTTACACCGAGACGATGCCGAGCCATTTACTTATGGCGCCGACCTTCCAGGTAAGAACTGTTCTCGTGACGACGAGGATGGATTCGCCGGCCTTGAAGACAGGGATAGGCGATGGGAGGCGGCTCGACCGCTTCTCGGTACAGCGCACCAAGGACGAAAAACATGCTCGGTTCCGAGAAGCAATTGGGTTGACCCGGAGCCCCGCCCTACCGGCCTTGGGCGTCCATACAGGACTTAGGCTCTGGCTATGTCGGCCAGGCCGCTCTTCTATGCAAACCCGAATCCCTCACTCGGAACGTCTGCTGAGCATTTTCCGCAGATCGGTCATGTCAATCATCTCGCGCATCCAGGTGAAAGACCCATGTTCGTGCATTTCTCTAGCCGCTTTAACGAAGGTTCCTAGTACGAGGCGCGAGAGCCCGCCGCCAACACTGATGCGCTTGGCGCCGGCGTCGCTGAGTTCCTTCAATGTGATATCGGGATCAAGCAATCCGCTAAGCACGTTTACCGGCCGATCGACCGCTCGTACGACCTGCCTGACTTGATCGAGGCTTCGCAAACCCGGCGCGTAAACCACATCGGCTCCGGCCGCCGCAAACGCCTGTAATCGGCGGATCGTGTCGTCCATGTCATTGCGGCCATGCAGAAGGTTCTCAGCGCGTGCCGTCAGCAAAAACGGCACCGGCAGGGAGTGCGCCACTTGCGCTGCGACCGTCACCCGAGCCACCGCGAAATCGAAATCGTAGATCGGATCAGCTGGGTCGCCGGTGTAGTCCTCTATCGAGCCACCCACCGCGCCGGCCGCCGCTGTCAACCGGATTGTCTCAGCCGCCTTCTCGGCCTCATGGGCAAAACAGTTCTCGAGATCAGCATTCACCGGGAGCTCCGTCGCTTCCGCGATAGCCCGGCAATTGGCAATGACCTCATCCCGGTTCGCGTCGTCCTCTGCGCGGCCGAGCATACTTGCAAGTCCGCGGCTGGTGGTAGCAATCGCTTCGAACCCGATTGCCTCCAGTATTTTCGCGGTGCCGGCTTCCCAAGGATTGGGAATAATGAACGCACCAGGCCGCTCATGTAAGGTCCGGAATACTGCTGCTTTCTCTGCTTGGGTACGCATCTTGAGTCCTTCCCTTCCTTGCCCAAACTCGCTTCGAGCTCGGGACTACTCCACTTTTAAATTAATCGCAATGAGCAGTATAGCTACCTGGTCCGAGCCGCCACAGATAGCAACTAGTCAGACGCCGCTTCCAGCTAGCATGCCGTTTCCAGCTTGGTCCCTTTGGTTCATCGGCGATCTGACTCTTTCAGGTTATGAACTCAGCTTGGACCTGGTACGTTCCAGTTGACTCGGAACAAAAAACAAAATCGGAAGGAGGACATAAAGCGCAATGGAATCTCGGTTCAGTTCTGACTGGAGTGAACTTCTGGACTTCTAATCGCTTAAATATTGATGAAAATCGGTTTCGTCAGGCTTCTGTTCCGGATCACTTCAACCCAGTGAGCGCGGTAGCTCGCCCGGCTGCAGCCGCGCAATGATGACGTCGTAAGGCTTTCTCTAAAGATATTCGGCGGTTGCTTTCGGTATAATCCAAGTTGTTAACCTGTTCCGAACGTGGTCTGGGCTGTTAGCCGAGTAGAATTGGCAGCAGTACTCCAAGCCCAAGGGCGAAGAACCACAGTGCCGGTGCCGGTGTTCCTATCGGACGAAGGCGGCGCTGCTCGCGGGCTGCAATGCGAGGATCGAGAAGCAGCCACCGCTTGTACCGCCGCTCCAAAAAAAGGAATGTAAAAGCAGTGGTCCCGCCATAGATCAAGTGTCCGACAAGCGATGGGAACAGAGCGACCGCCGCGCTCGCCCTCCAATCGTAGGCGCCCGTCAAGATCAACGGCAAAAGAGTTAAAGGGCCTACGTACCACCAGATCAAACCAAATAGAAATCCCCAAGGAACGCCCAATCCGGTACTGGGAGCTTCGTCCCGGAATAAAAAGCCGTAGCTCATCCCGATTGCCGAGCTTACCAGAAGGTGGATGATCGAGCCGCGAATGCCGCCGAAACTGGTATCAAGCCCAGCGATCATCGGCAGAATCCCAGTTGCATTCATCACTGGAAGCGAAATCAGGCCTCCGATCAGTCCAGCCAATGCGCCCCATTTAACAGAGCGCAAAAAATGACTGCCCAAGCCCTCTGGCTCGCGATTCAATGGATCGGATTGAATAAACAGTCTCACCCATAGCCGGTCCAAAAACGCATAGACAGTACCAAGGATGAATCCATAAATCATATAACCGACCAGCGAACCGAATAAGTTTGTACCCTGTTTGGCAGACCAGTCGAGCGACTGAAAACAGGCCATTTGGAAAACCGTGAGCGGACCGAAAAACCACAGGAAGATCCCAAAGCCGAGGCCCCAGCCCATGCTCGAGCCGTAACCGCGCACATCACGCTGAAAGAGGATCCCAAAAATTGAGCCGATCAATAGGGCTACCAGGAAATGGAGAATTACCGCCGTCGTCTGAGATTGGAACTCCGGCAACCCCCCGAGCAGCGGTAAGTAGCCTCCGGCGTACTCCCAGCCGCTAAACACCAGTCCCGCGATCGTCCCAGCCAATCCCCCAGCCACGACCGCTCGGTCCCAGCGAAATTCGGGCTGGGTTTGCTTGCTACGAAAGGCTCCCCGAAGTCCAATGACCACACCAACCGGCATCCCCAGGCAAACCAGGTCAGCGACGAGTTCCGGAAATTGTGACCGGGCGCCGCTGAGCATTGCGTTGGCTGAAACGGGATGGAGTAAGAACAGGTCAACCCCGAAGTGTGTCGTAAACCAAAGTAGCAACGCCGCGCCTAGGCCCCAGATCAGGCCCGCCCCGGGACTAGTGGCGCGTCTGCTAAATGAGAAACTGAAAACGAGGCCGAAAGTTCCTCCAAGCAGAGCGCCATGGGTGATTGGAGTCGCGAGTATCTTGCTTTGAATCGCGCCCCCTAGCAGGCCGGTTGCGAGGCCAAACAAGAGTCTAGACCAGTCCCAGAAACTATCAGAGGCCGCGGGCGCAATCGATGAAGGTTGGGTTGCTGGCATTTACGGTTTCTCCTGCTGCAAATCGATCGTCTGCACGATGTCTCGGGGGAAGAAGAGCTCGATCACCCAGTCCACCAGAACACGAATCTTTCTCTCCATCCCCGGCAATTTGGAAAGATAGATTCCCCGCCACATCAGCCACGCCAGCAGTCCCGAGAAGCGCACGGAACTGTTACGGGCGAAGGGGACACTCAATTCGGCGCAGGCGGTCTGATGACCCACTACGCACAGCGCTCCGAGTGAATCGAAGTGAAAATTCTTGGGCTGTCGTCCCCTCAATTGAGCAACGATATTTTTGGCTACCGTTGCGGCCTCGCGGATAGCGAACTGCGCGGTCGGAGGGCAGTGCTTGCCGGTTTTGCAATCGTTGACTGCGGCGCAGTCTCCCAAAGCCCAAACACCCGGATGGCCGGGTACTGCCAGTGTAGGATCCACCTTGACCGCGCCACGTTTATCGCACTCAAACGACTGGGACTTAAGTAGAGGGTTCGGGGCCGTCCCGGCCGTCCACACAAGGGTGCGAGCCTGGATTTCTCCATCGCTAACCACTACGATACCGGGTCGCACATCACTGAGCCGGGCATTTAACCGAAACCGCACGCCACGCGCCTCCATCTTTTTCTGCGCGTAACTGGCTAACGACTCACTCAATTCCGGCAAAATTCGATCTCGGGAGTGAACCAGGACAATGCTCAGTTCGTTGGGGCTCAGGTTTGGATAGTCGGCGAGAATTCCGCGAGCAAAGTCATTGAGGGCACCCGCCAGCTCCACTCCGGCAAATCCGCCGCCAGCAATCACGAAACCGAGAAGGGCCGCCCGCTGCGATGCATCGGTTTCACGATCGGCGCGCTCGAACATCTCGATGACACGATTGCGAATCCGAATGGCATCGAGAAGGCTTTTGAAGTTGAAAGCCAGTTTCTCAACGTTGGCCATCCCCGGGTAATTCGAGACCGAGCCGAGCGCCAGCACCAGATGGTCATATGGAACCACCAACTCACCTGTCGGAGAATCAGAAGCCAAGACCACTTTGCGGTTCTCCAGGTCAATCGCGTTGATCCGCCCACGGATGAATTCCGTCCGATGGAGGCTGCTGCGCAACGGGGCGCTGATGTGGCTAGGCTCAAGGCTGCTTCCGGCCACTTCCGCGAGCATCGGTGTAAACAGCAGCGCGTTAGTCTCACTAATCAGTGTTATTAAAGCTGATGAGTTTAGGTGAAGCTCCTGCTCCAGATGCTCTGCGGTCTTCATCCCCGCGAATCCACCTCCAAGGATCACGATCCGTTTCCTCTCCTGCGGAACCGGCGCAACGTTTTCAGCTTCGGGACCAAACAAGTGTTCCGCGAAGTCACTTAATGCCTGTATGAACAAACCGAGTAAGGAGCCATAGAGCACCCACCCCATGAGAGCAGGGAAGTGTGCCATCATCTCTTCCGCCTGCCATTCGGGTTTTTGCCCTGACAATAACGGAAGCACGACCACACTGACCAGCCCCCACAAGGGCACTGCTAGTGCGCCGGCCGTCATCAAATTATCGACATAGGCATGCGGCATGCGCCTCATGCTGACGGCGTAAATGGCGCCGATCACCGCAGCGAGAGCGATGCTTGAGCTGGCGCGGCCAAGGCTCAGCGCCAGAGGGGCGCTCGCAGCTGCTCCGGCGAGCGACCCTAACGCCGCTTTTCGAATACTTGGAGTCATAGCGCGGAATCTAAAAGTTTATGTCCTGGGGCTGCATGACCCGGAAACGCAGAACCCTCGCGAGCTTAATGAGCATCCTCGTGACGTGAATATTCCCAAGACCGATGATTCCCGAGCCATAGAGGTAGCTCCACTGTCTGCCTGACTAGTTAGTGATTGGCCTTTCTCATCTTTGTTATCAGGCAATCGAAGGCGAGCGGTCCAGGACCACCCAAAACCAGCGCTGCGAGGCAGGCAAGATATAGCAAAGCAGTTTCATAGCCCGGCTGGCCAAACTGCGGACCCGCTGCGGTTACCGCCAAAAGCTTTATCGAACTGAACCCGTAGCGCAGGTGAACAGTAAACATTGCCACTAGAAGGACCGCAGCCATTGGCAAGCTAACCAGTGACACAAAAGCGCCCAAAAGTACTGCCAAACCGCCAATTAGTTCCACCAAAATGGTTAACCAAGCCATGATATGGGGTGCGGGTACGCCGAGGGCTTGCAGGATATTTGCGAATGTATCCGGTCCCTTGGTTAGCTTGGCCAACCCGTGTTCCAAGAAGCCATAGCCCACGATTAACCGGATCGGAACGGGGGCCAATCGGCTGAACGGGAATCGGTTGAAGAAATATAAAGACATACCGACATCATTATGTCATTATGTCCGTATGTCAATTGATTTCCCAGATCATCTTCCGCTTTATGCCCAACTCGAGCAGGCGCTCATCGCCCGCATCACGGATGGTTCCTTAAGCCCTGGGACCCGCCTCCCCTCTGAGGACAGCCTTGTCCAGGAATATGCGGTTAGCCGGACCACCGTTCGAGCAGCGATTCAAAGCTTGATCCAGCGCGGGCTCGTCGAAATTCAGCGTGGCAAAGGAACTTTCGTCACCCTGCCCAAGATCACGCAAGAGTTGACTGAACTCACCGGCTTTGTCGAAGACATGCAAACGCTGGGCCGCAAAGCCACTGCCAAACTTCTCGATCACCAGGTCGTGGCCGCTAGTGAGATAGTAGCCCGGCAGCTCGCTCTGCCCCAAGGGTCTCCAGTG
>JAFAVN010000467.1 GCA_019242435.1 Verrucomicrobiota bacterium
CGTTGTGGGATTTTTCATAATTGTCAGGTTGCTGCTCATCCAGCAGCCTGGCAATACCCATGACATCTTCCAGGATGGCCAGGCGATACCGCGCGTCCAGGGGGTCGTTGTGCCAACGCCCAAACGCCGAACGACGAATGTCTAACGGCTAACCAGCCTTCGGTGCATCCGGATTTACTCCCGGTCCGAAATAGCGCAGCACCACCAGATCTTCGACATCGCTTGTATTCTCGAAGGTAACGCCGGCATGCGCCGCGGATTCGGTGCAGAATACCTCGTCATCCGTGAGCTCGACAAACCGGATCATGTTAGGGGCGTCCAAAACCAGGTTGTTCATCCGGCCCCGGCCTTGTACCACGATGAGACCATAGGCTCCGTTGTCTCGAATAGTGCACTTTACTCCAGGTTTCAGCGTCAGTTCTTTCGCCGAGAAGAGTTGTTCCCCTTTGATGTGGCCGTAAACGATCCACCGATCTACGAAACCTTCCTTCGCGGTATCACCGATCGCCACCGGTTCGAGATAATGGTGATCTTTGAAATTCGGATCAACATTTGACTCCCAATCCAATTCACTAACGATGAAATCGAGATCGAAATGTTTATCCGGCGGGATGTCTTTGACCAATAGAGTTCGAGGAACCTCTCGTCCCTCAACCAGGGATTGGAACATGGAGAAGACATCAGACCCCCACTGCGGCTCGTAAGTGACCAGCGACCCCGGGGCATGCAGCAGCCCCGGACCGATCAGCCAGCCTGTTCCCGGCTTTAACCGGTAGGCTTTCGAAAGGTCCAGGATCCCGTTATCACCTAGGTTCCAATTCGCCAGACATTGCTTAACCTGTTCTTTGGTCGTGCCGGGCTCCAAGCCCATAAAGGTGTAGGGAAAATTGTTTCCCACCTGATTGAGTTGGGGAGGAAAATAATAACTCTCCGGTTTGCCTTCCTGACCCACCAGTCGGGCGAACTCCGCAGACTGATGCATGTGGTGCGGAATCGGCCCCATGTTATCGAAGAACTTCGAATAAACCGGCCACCGCCCATACTCGTCCCAGATCTGTTTACCGATTATTTCAGCGCCGCACTCCTCAATCGCTGCCGCCAAGGTAAAACGCTTGCCATCAAATATGCAATAGCTGAGCCCCTCGTCCGGCGTGCGATTCTCATTTGCCGCTGGGGTAGTAGACCCGAACCACCGCTCATCGATACCGCCGCGGTCCAGTCCATAAGCGTAGATATCGGCCGGGTGAAGTTTCAAGCGCCGGCCGGGTTGCAAGAATGCTCTAGGCACCCAGCAAGGCGCCAGCCGAAGCAGACCGCCACTCTGCTCCAATGCGGACTGCACGAGTGATCTCAGATTCGAATTAACGGTCTGGAGGGAATTAAGGGTTTTCATAGGAGCTAGGAGAGATCTCGGTATATGGGGGTCCTGGGTTCCAGAAGATAGCCGGTTGTGAGGGAACGCAAGCTAAGCTGATTAGTGATCGGTAGTTAGTGGTTTAGACTGGCGACTGGTTGTCAGCTTTCGCAATTGGATTCGATTGCGTCCACTACTACCTTATTCGGCCTTTAGCTCCGGCACCCGGGGCGATGATTCGATCGTTATTAACTATGGGCTTTGTAGCCGCCGATTTTGTGCTCGGCGAACGCAAAAAAAAGCCCAGCAATCACCAATCAGCAGTCACTGATCTCCACCGCCATTCCCTACCCCCCAGAGCCGCTCGGCCAGGCCCAGCGCGCGCAAATAGGATCTATGCTCCCCGCCGCGCATCAGTTCTTCGTTCACCAGGTCAGCGATCGTCGTGCCGCCGGCAGGTAACAGTTGTTTGACACCCTGAAAATCGGAGCAGCCGGACTCCAAAAACTTGCCCGACCAATTCAGATTGAACTCGCTCCCGTCCGCGAATCGGAGTTGGACCTCACCGATCCATTCTCCGGGAACAGCCGTCAATTTTAGGACCACCGGGTCGATCGACCCAGGGGGACTGAACCGGAACTCGGCGTCTAGAGCCTTTTCCAATCGCCAGCCAAGCTGCCCGGCCAACCACGCCGCTAAAAGCACAGCCGTGGTTCGGTATTCGGGGTGGTAAACTATCGAGACTTCCCGAATCTCGCGAAGCTTACCGGTTGCCCAGGGCTGATCAAACATCTGCGCAATTGCGAGGCGAAGATAAATCAGCCGGCGCCAATTCAGATCGCAGAGCACACAGCGCGAGCCGGTACCAGCCACTGATTCACGCAGAATCCGAATTTGTCTCGTCGGCTCACGCCAGGAGTAGCTATCAAAAATAAAACGGTCTACCCAACTCCATAGCTGCGGATCAAGCGTACCGCTGAACTGTCCTTGCCACCAGAGATACAGAGGTAAATCCGAATCCAAGTGACTAAAGAGCACATTACGCATGGTCTCGGGTCCCATCCCTTCCAACAGGAAAGCGATTTGCTCGCTGCACACTTCCCGGTCACCGCTTCCACTCAGATGGCAATGAGCACTGATCCAGGCTTGCACCCGATGTTTTTGAGCAGCCGGGTTGACTGCCAGCAGAATAATCCGACACGCATGTTCCCGAGTGATCTCCTCCATCAACCGGGTGTTATAGGTAAGAGCATCAGCAGCTTCGCTATAGACCGCGAAGTTGACCAGGGACGCTTTGACCATATTCGTCCCTTCCTGCTCCCAAAGTTGGGTAAGACTGCGGTTGATGTTACCGATCTCAATCGGCATTCCCCTGGTGAGTTCTTTGGCGGCAGCGGGCATAGCTAGAAGCAGTGATTGATGATTAGAGATTGGTGATTTGTGGAAGAGGGCATTTCGTCGCAAAGGGCGTCGGGCGAGCGAGACGGTTCTTTCCCCGTTTGCTGATCGCCTTAGGTCTGGGCCTCATCTGGACCATGAAAGAATATTTCATCCCGAGCATTCGTCTGCTCCATAAGCGTACCGCAACAATCAGAGTCAGAGGCATATTTGCAGAAATCAGCGGCGGGATCGATCACGATCGCCAACTGGCGTCCATTTTCTCAAACTGATGTACATCGAAAAATTTCTTCGGCGGCGGCCCGAGCCGGCTGATAGCCTCGCAAATCGCGAAATGACCTCGCCACGCTCATATCCCGGCAATCACCGATCACTTCTCACCGATCACAATCTTCTCCATCCCCTGCCGTCCTGCTCAATCAACGCTTCCGCTTCCTCCGGTCCCCAACTGCCGGCGGGGTAGCCGGCCAGCGTTTTTTCGCTGCCGAGATCGCGCCAGGCGGCTTCGATCGCGTCAACGAAACGCCAGGCCTCTTCAACCTCGTCACGGCGAGCAAAGAGGGTGGCATCTCCGGCCATCGCATCGAGCAAAAGGCGCTCGTAAGCCTCC
>JAFAVN010000443.1 GCA_019242435.1 Verrucomicrobiota bacterium
CAATCCCTCTCCTGAGACGCAGCCTACACCTGGAGTCGGGCCAAGAATTATCTTTGGTACCCCGAGTCCAACCCCAGGGGCATCGCCCGAGGCCACTCCTCCGCCGGTTTATGATCCGATGGAGATGCTGAGAGCCGGCAATTACGACCAAGCAGAGCAGATCGCGATGAATAAACAGGATCCGGATCTAGCTCGGGCGATTGGGTGGTCACTCTTTAACGCCCACCGGTATGGCGAGGCTGAACAGTGGTTTGGGCAAGCCATTCAATGGAATGAAAACGATTATGAGGCCACTTACGGGTTAACATTGACCCTCATTCGGCTCGGTGAGCTTGACAAGGCTGAGGAGACCGCTCGCTGGCGGATGGATCAGTATCCCCGCCTGCGGACCGCGATGGGCGACATTATCACCGCTCGGGCGATCGCCGCCTACAAAGCGAAACAGTATCGCCGGAGTCACGAATTATTCGCTGAAGTAAAAACCTATCGCCCTTTAACTCGCGATGAACAGGTCGTTGACGCGTGGAACGACTTTCAGGTTGGTGACTACACGCTCGCTGCCACTGAGTTTGAACGCCTCTATAGCGAACGTCCGAACAAGGCGACGGCGAGCGGCCTGTACGCTTCTTACGCGCGACAGAAGAACTGGCGAAAGCTCCAGGAGCTAGCGGCCCAGTATGGCGGCCCGCTCGCCCAGATGTACCAGGATTATGTGGTCCAACACTATTATAGTCAGCACCTGTACGCTAACGCCTATGCCATAGAGCCAAATCGGTATCCCCAGTTGCTAAATTATACGACTCCCGAAGTTTCTCTTTCCGCTCTTGGTCGATATAAATCCGGCGACGATCAGTCCAAGGTGGGGGAATCGCGCGTCGATCTCGGGATGTCGTTCTATGTCTATGATGTCAACCGTCTCTGGTTTGATGCAGGATGGAGTACATTGCACAATGGTGGTGTCGGCCCGGGGGCCTTCGTCGGGATGGTGCCTCTGACCGGGCCGCGCGTCTTCGTCACCAATTCGCCCAGCAACTACAATGGACTTTTTGATGGCCGTGTTGGTTTTACCCGCCTAGGTGAGTTTACCCTCTCCGCCGATGTCGGGATCACGCCGGCCGGTGGCGCCGTAGGCCCGACCGTGGTCGGCGATCTCGGCCTTCGCGATACCGAGGATTGGGGTAACTGGTCAATCAGCTTTTACCGGAAACCAATCAAAGAATCGATCCTCAGTTACACCGGGATGAAGGACCCCTATAGCGGCCAGAATTGGGGAAGAGTGACGGAGACAGGATTTGCCCCGACTTTTTTTCTGCTGCTGCCCGAGGACTGGTCGCTATCGGGATCGGCATTTGTGGCAATACGAGACGGAGAGGACGTGGAAACAAACGACCACTTCGCCATAAACTTTTCGCTCGGTCATAAGATCGATAATCCGAACTTCTCCTACTTCACTATCGGCCCAACCATCGATTACGAGCAGTATACCCATAACCTTGACTTTTTCACTTTTGGCCAAGGTGGTTACTTCAGTCCCCAATACTTTCTGCAAGGAGGACTTGGTGTACAATTGATGACCAAGGAAGGAATAAATTACCTGATCCGGGGCTCGGGTACTGTCGGGATGCAGACCTACCGGCAAGATGCTTCGCCGGTTTTTCCTCTGGAGAACTCAACTGCCGTGAACGCGGCTAATAACATGAATACCTTCTCCGCCTCCGTCCAGCTAGATGGGTTGCTCCAGGTAACGTCGCAGCTGGCTGCCGGCATCAGCATCCACGCGGATAAAACGGCGAATTACAATGAATACAGCGTTGGCGTGTTTCTGAAGTATTTCTTTGAACCACGAGGCGGACTTTTTGCTACTGATTTCTGAGCGCCTCACGCTTGAAGCGCAGCCCCACTAAGTCGCCGTTGGCAGCGAGGCATCTTCAATCCGCTGCCACCGAGGATTGAAGCCGATCGAACCCTTTGACTCGGTAAAGAACCATGGATCCGATCCAGCTGAGCACAAAAAGCCCGATCAGGACAAAGCCGAGATTCCCAAAATTGTCATTCAGCCCGCCAACCAGGTCCCAGGCGCCACCCTGTAAGTTTAACTGATCCTTCAGAAGTCCCGCGAGTTCGAGGCCTCCGATTAGCAAGGCGACCGCCACCGATGCAAAAGTTACCGTCAGATTATAGTACATTTTGCGAATCGGATTGATAAACGCCCAACCATAGGCTCCCACCATCAGGATGCCATCGGTCGTGTCTACCAATATCATCCCGGCCGTGAACAGGGCCGGGAAAACGGCTACCGAGGCGAGCGGCAGGTTTTTTGCCGCGGCCGCAGCTGAGATTCCCAGCAGGGCAACTTCCGTAGCGGTATCAAACCCCAGGCCGAACAGAAAACCAACCGGATACATTTGCCACGGAGAATTGAGCATCTGAAACAGCGGACGGAACATTCGACTGATTAGGCCACCTCCCGTCAGGGCGTCCTCCCCAGATTCGGGAACCGCTCCTCCGCTGCGCACCTTTTTAAAAACGGTCCAGACATTCCGCAGAATGATCAGATTAATTATCGCAATCGAAATGAGAAAAAAGGCGGAAATCGAGGTGCCGACCAGTTCGCCGAACCCTTTCAAGATCTCCATCCGATCTTTAGCGGCGAAAGCGGTGAGGTAAACGATAAGTGACACGATCACGACAATGGTCGAGTGGCCCAGGGAAAAGAAAAATCCAACCGTTATCGGTCGTTTACCTTCCTGCATCAGCTTGCGAGTGACATTGTCGATCGCGGCAATGTGATCGGCGTCGACGGCATGACGAAGCCCGAACGTGTAGGCCAGAAGCGCGGTGCCGAAAAGAAGCGGCTTATCGTGAAAAGCCAAAAGGGCCCACACCCAGACGCCGGCGTTCGCGAGGATCAAAAATAGGTAACCTACGACAATTTGCTTTCGGAACTTGGTCTGGGATCTCTGAATCATGGACGGCGATGTTTTGATGCCGAATCTGCAGCTTACAGGTCCAAGTTAGTGGCAACACTCGCAACCGATAATTTTCGCCGGTAATGATTTGGACGAGCATGAAACCGGGGGGTTTGAATGCGGCAACGCGACGAATGCCGCGTGCGCTCCTGCGGCTTGGATTTGTTGTCGTAATACCCAGGATCGGGCTGCGACCTAGGCCTTCCGAAGTCGGGTTTTCGCCCCACCATGAATCGGCTTTGGCGGATAGGGCGCGCTCCCCGCTTTCGCACTTCTGCTCACTCCGGCCCGCGTGCTCGCGGCTCGCGATCTTTCGTGCCGCCGCTATTGGGTAAAGTCACGAACGGGCCGCCCTCAAGCGGGGCGGGGTGGGTAAAGGCAACGTCGGGCAATTCGCTGTCTTTGCCTTCTAAAGGAAAATCTTTCCTGAGCGGGAAGAACGGATAACCGTCCCACATCAAAATACGTCGAAGGTCCGGGTGGTTCGCAAACCGGATGCCCATCATGTCGAAGATCTCGCGTTCGTGCCAGTTAGCGGTTTGCCACAAATGGCTCACCGTTGGGACTTCCAACTTGTCCTCCGAGACTTTGGTCTTAAGCCGGAGTTGGATATTCCCCTTCAAAGAATACAGCTCATAGACCACTTCGAAACGGGGTTCCTCGCCGAAATGATCGACGCTGGTGATATCCATCAGAAAATCAAAACCGAGTTCGTCTCGGCAAATCCGACAGACAGATTCGATCTCCTCCAGCGGCACTGTGACCGAAAGCTCTTCCCTGAACTCGGTGCTCGGAAAATTCGGGAATCTGGTTTGCACCCGTTGATTGAGCTGGGCGGAAGTCATGCCACGTTTCCAGCTAGTGCGCGTTTCTGATCTCGAATAGCGGATTCGTGAAGGATCTTATTTTGCAATTTCATCAGACCTTCAAGCAACGCTTCCGGGCGGGGCGGACAACCGCTCACATAAACGTCGACCGGCAGGAGCCGATCAATGCCCTGGAGGACAGCATAGCTGCGGTACATGCCACCCGATGAGGCGCAGGCGCCCATGGCGATCACCCACTTCGGTTCGGGCATTTGATCGTAGATTCGCTTGACCGCGAGAGCCATTTTGTAGGTCACGGTGCCGGCAACGATCATTACGTCGGATTGCCGGGGGGAGAAGCGCATAACTTCGGCACCGAACCGCGCGATATCAAATCTGGCGGAGGCAGCTGCCATCAATTCGATCGCGCAGCAAGCCAGACCCATCGGCATAGGCCACAGCGAATTTTTGCGCATCCAATTAATGCAGACGTCAAGCCTCGAGAATATGACGTTGCCTTCGATTTTGGAATCGTATGCAGCCGGAGCTGTCGTGACCATACAACACCTTAAAATGGCGCGGCATGGGAGCAAGTGAAATGTTTCACAAGCCTGAGAAGCGAGAGTTGATCGGTGCGTCCACGTTACTAAACAAGCCTCCATCGCATCAAGCCTCAAGCCTCCATCACCTCAAGCCTCCATCACCTCAAGCCTCCATCACCTCAAGCCTCCATCACCTCAAAGCCTCCATCACCTCATTAATCACCTTTCGCCCCTCGCCTCCTGCTGTTTCAGCAACTCTACGAACGACTTCAGTGTCTCTGGTTCTGCATCAGTTACAGCCCAGAGGGTTAAGCCTTGGGCGGTCCAGCCGTACAGATTGTACCCTTCCCTCTGGGTTGCAATTTCCTGGGGTTGTCCCGCCTGGCTGGGCCAGGCGAACAGGTTAATATAGTGTTGCCGGTGCTGGTAAACGACCGCGGCAATCTCTTTGTTTCCTAAGTAATCCAAGCGCCCGCCGATGAGCTTGAAACCCTGGTCACTGAAATCAAATACCGGTGGGGAGAAGCTGAGTTTACCGGCGAACCATGGTTTCACAGTATGTTGGTCGGTGGAAACAACGTCCATCAAGTGGCTCCCAACCAATGAACGGATATGATTGGATACGAGTTGCTCGGCCAAACCGGACCCCGACTCGCCCGTCGGTGATATTCGGGATGGGAGAACCGCGAAGCCTGCCCAGAAGATGAGGACGGCCGCCGCCCCGGCTGCCGCCGGTAATAGCCAGTCTGGCAGGCGTAACCAGGAAAGCCAATCAATCGCGGGCGACGAGGACGGATTTTTGGCGCGTATTTCACTTAATAGCACTCGATGAATCCGGTCCTGTAGATCGGCCGCTGGGCGGTAACGAAGCTCCGGGTTTTGGAGGCAACGCCGTATGGTCACACGATCGGCAAAGAGGCCTTTGCAGACCTCGCATTGTTCAATATGGGCCTGCATTTCCTGGGCAATCTCCCAGCTCACCTCGTTATCGAGGAAAGGGTCAAGGCCATGTTCAAATTCGGCGCACGTCATACGAGGTCGCTGGCTCTCATTTGTCTCAATATCTCAGCAAGCTGTCGTCGTCCCCTCGCGAGGCGGGACATCACGGTTCCAATTGGTACCTGGGTGATTTCCGAAATTTCGCGGTAGGAGAGTTCTTCCATTTCTCTGAGCACGAGAGCAGTACGAAACTCTTCGGGTAAATTTGCCAGCGCCGACTGGACGGCGGCAACATCGAGTTTGGTCTGCAAGACTTGTTCAGGAAGATCGCTTGGATCCGCTTGTTCTTTCTGGTCGGCTTCTGTCCGCCGGTTCTTTTGCTGCTTTAAATGATCGTAACAAACATTTCGAACAATACGGAGCAGCCACGACTTACCGGTTTCCGCGCGCATCCCGCAAAAGAATTTGAAGGCGCGCAGGTAAGCTTCTTGCACCATATCTCGAGCGTCTTCGTCGTTCTGCACTAGCCACCTCGCCAGGTTATAGGCGTCGCTCATCAGCGGCAGCATTTCGGCCTCAAACCGAGCTAACCTCTCCTTATCGTTCATCGGTGGTCACCGAGGCTATCACAAACGAGTACCCTTTGATTATCCAATTTATTCCCGGGAATAAATCTCCGGCTCTACTGGTATGCACCAGGTAAAACGAGACCACTGATTAACCTGCCGGTCTCTTTACTTGAACCAGATTATGTCAGACTACATCCAACACAATATCACTGATGACGGTATTGACCGCCGGGGTTTCCTCAAGTGCATGGCCTGGGCCGGAACGGGCTTAGTATTTACCATGACCGGAGGAGTAGCAAGGTCGCGCATGTTGTTATCGGCTGCCACCGACCAAGGTGGCGACTTGCCCGGGGCGGATTTCACCTTTGTTCAGCTCAGCGACAGCCACATCGGGTTTAATAAGGAAGCCAATAACAATGTAATTGGCACTTTGCAGGAAGCGATAAGCAGAATTAAGGCGCTCCCCAAAAAGCCGGATTTGATCATACATACTGGCGACCTGACTCATTTGGCACAAGCAGACGAATTCGACACTCTGGCACAGGCGGTAAAAGATACCGGCGTCGACGACATTTTTTATGTGCCGGGCGAACACGATGTCCTGAGTGACAACGGAGAGGAGTATCGGAATCGGTTCGGCAAAAATACCACTGGAAACGGCTGGTATAGTTTTACTCATCGAGGGGTCCACTTTGTGGGTTTGGTTAATGTGATGGGTAAGGCAGAAATTGGACTAGGATCGTTAGGGCAGGATCAATTGACTTGGTTAGAAAAAGATCTCAAAGATCTGTCCACCTCGACGCCGATTGTAGTGTTTGCCCACGTGCCGTTATGGGAGGTTTACCCCAAGTGGGGTTGGGGGACTCAAGATGGAGCTACTGCTCTGGGTTTCTTGAAGCGGTTCGGCTCCGTCGCGGTTTTAAACGGTCATATTCACCAGATCGTCCAAAAGGTAGAGGGTAACATCTCTTTTCATACCGCGATGTCGACCGCATTTCCGCAACCGGCTCCCGGAACCGCTCCTAAACCCGGTCCGATGAAAGTGCCGGCAGATCAATTAAGAAAGGTGTTAGGTGTCACCAGCGTGAACTATGTGGAAACCCCTCATTCGTTAGCGGTGATAGACAAGCCGTTAGTGTGATCCGGTGCGAAGCACCGCAAAGAGCTTAGCCTGGTCAGGCGGACCAGAAACCAAGTTTCTGAGCCGGAACCGATCACGGTGGGGCGAAAATCTCGGCGAGCCTAAAACCTTTTTCTAACAGAATACATTCCAGTCGGATTTGAGCCGCCCGCCGAGGAGTCGGTTAGCACAAATGATTGGCGCGTACTTGACCAGCAGTTTACCGGATATGAAGTATTTCCAGCTCAGATATTACAGCTCAAATCCGGCGCGGTTCACGCTAGAAAAAAGTAACTTCCTCAACGCGCCGAGATTTTCACCCCACCGTGGTGAGTTCCGGCGCATTCCTGATGTTAAGTCTAGGTTTTTCAACCGTCTGCCAGGCTTTCATAATTCGCGACTTCGCCCCTGGCCTGCGTCTCGCTGGTTTTGCTGAAATGACCCCTTTATTAGCCGCTAATGTTTGGGAGATAATGCATGGAGGTAGTACTCATCTACCTATTGCTTTGATGTTAGTCTCAGCCGTCAGCGATGGGTTGGGATATATCGTCAGAACCGATCGACTTCGCGAAAGGTTTCATATCGCAGGTTTCATCATGTTGATCGCCGGTACGCTTGGTGTCCTTCCGGCGGTTCTATCCGGTTTAGTGCTCGCCCGCTGGGAGATTGGAGGAAGCGGGGCGCTCTTCTGGCATCATATTTTTGTTTGGCCGACTTTTGGTTTACTCGTCGGCCTATCAGTATGGCGAATTATCGTACGCGGCAGACGGTCACGCCCGGGTCTATTCATTTATTTGGTATTTGCGTTCCTGGCTGCGGTGCTGGTTAGCGCGGCTGGTTTCTGGGGTGGCGAAATTTTGCTGGGGAGTTCATGAAAACTGCCATGTTCGAATTGAAAGCCGCACTTTGTGCTGTGTTTGCCGGCCTTTTAGCCGTGGGAAGTACGCTGGGAGCTGCAATGCTGATCAGCCAAAGCGTCCTACAAACTCGCAGCGCCACCAAGGCAAACGCCGATCCTGTTGTGCAGCCGGCGCTGGTCACGGCAGGCGCCCGCCTCTTTGCTTTAAATTGTTCTCATTGCCATGCCGACGATGCGACGGGTGATGAAGGCCCCGATCTACACGGCCTCACTAAGTCGGATGCACGCATAAAGGCAATTATTACAAACGGAGTCAAAGGCGAGATGCCATCGTTTAAAAAGAAGTTAGGCGATGCTGATCAGGCGGCCTTGATCGGATTTTTGCGAAGCTTGCGATGAACGCTGGACGGGCGCGAAGGGAGCAGCCTCCACCGCCTGTGGCGGATGGAATCGGGAGAAGGCGCATTGGTTTGATATCGTTCCTCGATGCAAACAGGCGGTTCTTTGGATTTACCGGGTGATAGATTCCTTAGTGGGAGCGTTTTCTGCAATGCCCCAGAGGAAAACGTCAGACGCCAAACGCCCCATGCCGAACGGCGAACGCCCGAGGGTTCTTCCACCAATCACCGTTCACTGATCACCAATCTTCATCCCACCCTGGATTCCGGGCGCACCTCCTGTATAGTGCGCCCTCTGCAATGGGAAGACTTTTGACTCGAAATTTCTGTATTATCGCGCATATCGATCACGGAAAGACGACGCTCTCTGATCGACTACTCGAGTCAACCGGCACGATTGGCGAGAGGGAGAAGCAGGATCAACTGCTGGACTCCATGGACCTGGAGCGCGAGCGCGGGATCACCATCAAGGCGCATCCGGTAACGATGAATTACCTGGCTAAAGACGGGCGCACCTACCGGTTAAACCTGCTGGATACGCCTGGGCACGTTGATTTTTCCTATGAAGTATCCCGGAGCCTGGCGGCGTGCGAAGGCGCCGTCCTGGTGGTGGATGCCGCCCAGGGCGTTGAGGCTCAGACGGTGGCTAACGTGCATCTCGCAATGAAGCAGGGATTGGCTTTGATCCCAGTGATTAACAAGATCGACTTGCCGAACGCCGATATTCCTACCGTGCGCAGGCAACTGGAAGAGATTTTGGCGATTCCATCCGACGAAGCCATTTTGGCGAGTGCCAAAACTGGGATTGGCATCCAGGACATTTTGGAAACGATTGTGGGGCGAATCCCAGCTCCCAAAGGATCAGAAGATCAAAAACTGCGCGCGTTGATCTTTGACTCGGTATTCGATATCTACCGCGGTGTCGTGGCGTATTCTCGAGTTTTTTCCGGCGGGGTAGCGCCCGGACAGGCTGTCCGGCTGATGAGTACCGGTAACACCTACGAAATTAAAGAAGTCGGGGTTTTCACTCCAAAGCCGCTGGCGCAACCACAACTTGAAGAAGGCGATGTGGGATATTTCATCGCCAATATTAAATCGACCGCCGAAATCAAAATCGGTGATACCCTGACAGACCAGCGGAACCCGGCGCCCGACCCTCTTCCCGGCTTCCAGGAAATCCATCCGATGGTGTTCAGTGGTATTTACCCGATCAACACCGCGGATTTCGAGCATCTCAAGACGGCGATGGGCAAGCTGCAGATCAATGACTCTGCTTTTGTTTATCAAGCGGAGAACTCGGTCGCGCTGGGCTACGGTTTTCGCTGTGGCTTTCTCGGGTTGTTGCACATGGAGATTGTGCAAGAGCGGCTCCGCCGTGAGTTCGATATGGATATCATCGCCACCTACCCGAGTGTCGTTTATGAGATCCTGAAAACGGACGGAGAAAAACTGGACGTCGATAATCCCTCATATCTGCCGGACCCGAGTGTGATCGCGGAGATCCGGGAACCGGTGGTGAAGTGCTTTGTCATGTGCCCCAATGAAAACATTGGGGATATGCTGCAGCTGGTCATGGAAAAACGAGGTGAGGTTCAACACACCGAATCGCTGGATACCCGGCGGGTAATGTTGACTGGGGTGATGCCGTTGAACGAGATCCTGGTAGACTTCAATGATAGGATTAAGTCGCTGACGCATGGTTATGGGTCGATGGACTACGAGCACTCGGGCTACCGCGCAGCCGATCTGGTGAAACTTGACATGCTGGTCAATGGCGAACCGGTCGATGCTTTCTCCAGCATCGTGCACCGGGACAAAGCAGAAGGGCGCGGCCGATTGCTGGCGGCGAAGCTGAAAGAAGTCATTCCTCAACAACTTTTCCAGGTCTCAATCCAAGCAGCCATCGGCGGACGGATTATCGCCAGAGAAAATGTCTCCGCGCTTCGCAAGAATGTGACCGCCAAGTGTTATGGCGGAGATATCACCCGAAAGAGAAAACTCCTGGAGAAACAGAAGGAAGGTAAGAAGCGGATGAAGGCCATCGGCAGAGTGAACATCCCGCAAGAAGCCTTCATTGAAGTCTTGAAAACAAGTTAGAACCGTGTTTACACCGACTCATGTCAAGGATGCCCGCACTTTAATTAAAGCGGCCAACAGAATTCTTAATTATCGCAAAGATGTAGCGGACCCAGACCAAATTACGGCTGCGCGATCCGGAATCGCTCGCGTCCGCGATGCCATAAGGCAAAAGTCCTCTGGGACTGCTGTAAAAGAAGCGGAAAAACCGCTGGTCGAGGCGCTGAGCAAAATTGATCCACCTCGGCTCAATGCCGGGATTCGAGACAATGTTGAATTGATTGTGGTAGTGGTAGCAATCGCGCTGGGCCTTCGTGCGTTCTACCTGCAGCCCTTTAAGATTCCCACCGGTTCAATGCAACCGACGCTCAACGGGATCATCGCAAGAAACGTCGACAGCCCGCCACCAAACCCGCTGATCCAGGCTTTTCAGTTCCTCACGATTGGTCGCACCTATGAAAATGTGATTTCAGAGGTGGATAACGATAGCATTGCTGATATCACTCCCGCGAAGGTCAGATTTTTGTGGGACGGTTCTTTGATCCGGATGAGGTCGGGGCGAGCGTACCCGGTAGGCATCTCGCCGGAGGTGTTAGAGGGTCAACTCGGATTGCGTCCCGCCTACTATGAGTTGAACCCAATGG
>JAFAVN010000583.1 GCA_019242435.1 Verrucomicrobiota bacterium
GAAAACCGGTAAGATTGGTGGCGAATCCAGCGGCGAAGCTGCGATTCATTAGAGCCTAGTCCTCAGGCTTCGGATTGAAAACCGGTGACGCTGATGGGTGGGCCAGCAGCGAAGCTGCGATTCATTATACCTTAGGGGCTATATTGAGTTGCGGCTTCGCCGTTAGTCGCAAGGCCGCGAACGTCCAGTCCGTTTTTTCTATGGTCTGCCAAGCCTCTCACTGCACACCGGCGAGAGCCTCCTCAAGAAGCGATCGCTCGGTCCTGCCGTAACCCAACTGCAGCGCCTCTTCCCGGGCCCCCGTCGACATTTTCTTCCAGGTCTTCTGCAAAATGCTGATCATCTTTTCCCTCTCGGTCTTCCGGATCAGATCAGATAGCTGATGTTGTAGGGTAACGAGGCAAAGAGCGTCTTCCAAAACCTGAAGCTCCTCATCATTGCCCAGATTCTTCTTCAGGTTCAACTCTTGTACGCGCTCAATCAGACCGGGTGAACAACCGCTTTCAGCCATAATTTCAGCCGACTTTTTCGCGTGAAACTGTTTTAGATCGGTCCGCCACTTCAAATAACCAGCCCGTGTTCTCGGATAAGAATCGCGTGGAATAAGCCAGCGACAGATATGTTGGCAGCGAGCCGCCAATAACAATGCGGTGGACGCATTTGGCCGCAGACGCCCCACCCACTCTGTTAAACGTTCGGCATAAAACAGCTCGTAAGGAATCGGCCGATTAGCCAAGAGAATGGTATTTGGATCCTGGGCATTTGCTTCATCAAAGCGCCGCAGCGCTTCGCGGAAAGCTCGTTCCTCGTCCAGGTTCATGTTCGTCCAATGACAAACAACAATTGACGGATGGCAAACAAAAGATCCAAGGGAACGTCGTCAACGCCAAGCACTGTAGAAGCTGCTGCACTGCTATCCAAGTGATTACTGCTGGGTGGCTTACCGCCACGAATCACGATTCAATCCCACCAATACCCGAAATAGGTAACTTCCGCCGATCCTGCACGATCCGGGCGCCGCGGAGCAGGAAAGAATTCAAGGCGATCGAGACCAGGGCACCGGCAACAATCAGGCTTTGAGTTTCAGCAGGCAACAGACGTAGCTGGATGCCGAGCTCGCTGAGTATGAAAGAAAATTCACCGATTTGCGCCAGGCCGGCAGCGATAACGAAAGCGGTGTTAACCGGGTGACCCAAAAGCCGAACGATCAAAAAAGCGGCGATCAACTTTACCAAGATTATGATCAAAACGATTGCAAGTACCTCCAACGGTTCTCGAAAAAGAATAGCGGGATCAAATAACATACCAATCGCCACAAAGAATAGAGCGGTAAAAATGTCCTGGAGCGCATGCAATTCGGTGGCCGCTCGCTCTCCATAACCCGATTCTTCGACAACCACTCCGGCAAAGAACGCGCCTAGCGCGAACGAAAGCCCGAACAGTTCCGCCGCTCCAAATCCAATACCGATGGCAGCCGCGACGACCGTCAGAGTAAACAGTTCGCGATATTGGGTTTCTGAAACCCGGCTCAGTAGCCACCGGAGAAAGCGCGTACCGAGCACGAGCATGAATACCGCGAAGAGCGCTAGCTTAACCAGCGCAGCAAGGACGGCGACGAGCAACTGGGTATCACTATGATTGCTAACCGCAGTGTTTGCGGTTCCGTCCGATAGCAAGACCGCTAACTCAGGTAGGAGTACCAGGACCAAAACGGTAAAGAGGTCTTCCACGATGAGCCAGCCGACCGCGATTCGGCCGCTGTCGGAGTACAGGAGTCCTTGGTTCTCTAAGCCCCGGAGGAGTACGACCGTACTTGCCACCGACAGGGCTAAGCCCAATACCAGTCCGCTACTCAGGCCCCAACCCCAACAGTGTGCTACCAGGTAAGTCACAGCGACAGTGATCACGATCTGTGCAAATGCACCCGGCACCGCCACCCTTCGGACTGCCACGAGATCTCGAACCGAAAAATGCAAGCCGACGCCAAACATGAGCAAGATCACACCAATTTCGGCCAGCTGTGGGGCCAGCTTTGTATCGGCAACAAACCCAGGAGTGAAGGGGCCGTCTGCGATTCCCGCTAACAGGTAACCAACTAGCGGCGGAAGGCGGAGACGACTGGCTATGTAGCCCCCCACGACCGCATAGACCAGCCCGACTGCAATGGTCGAGATCAGCCCAATTTCATGATGCATCGGAATACTCTTCTTTGTTAAATCTTTGGGGATTGCATAGCAGCTTCTCAGTCGGAAGCTAGGAGAGCGATTGGTAAGGCCAAAACATGATCGTCGAGCAACTGAAATACATCATTTGGGCAAAGGATCTGGCTCGCTCCGTCCGCTTCTATCGCCAAGTATTTGGAGCCGAAGTCGTTCATGAGTCAGAGGTCATCGCCGAGTTACTAATAGGGGGCGCCATCCTGGGAATTCACGGCGGGGGCGAGGGCCGGAGGACCTGGACCGGGCTCAACTTCCAAGTTGCTGATCTATTCGCAGCTTGCGACGGCTTGACCGCCGCCGGAGGTCAAGTTTTACGCCCGCCGATCGACACCCCGGAAGAGCCTGCTCATCTGGCCATGTGTGTCGATCCCGACGGTAATGAAATCATGATCAGCCGCCGGCGGAAAAGAGGGTAATTTGGAGCACCATGAGCCGGACAAAGATACCTGGTTACAGCCGCACACTGCTCGCAAACGTCGGATTTTGGTTGCTTCTTCTCTGCGGGACTGCGCCCGGCCTACTGAACGGCCAGTCCATACAGGATCCCATCGCAGATTACCTGGCGATGAAAGTACCTGATCGTATCGAAAATGCGGGGGGGTTATTCGTTATCAAGAAGGTCGAAGTAGATATCGATGGCGACGGTACACCGGAAGTCTTTGTTGGAACATGGTATCGGAAATCAGGACCAAACACCTGGCTTTGGGCCGCCTATAAAAAGGATAGTGAAGGCTATCGCAGGATTACGCCGCCTGACTCGGATATCCTGATCGATTTCAGCAACATTTATGTCGGGGAAATACCCGAGATCCATCAACAAGGGCTGGTGCAGGGATATAGCCTGGAGCTCGATAACAAGGACCGTGATCAGTCAAATATGCTCAGCGACCTCGAATACTACTATATCGACGGCGACAGACTGGTCGAGCAGAGTGCCGGACCGCTGGATCGAGACGACCCGGACCAGTTGGCCGCGTACAATTTCTTCTTCGGACCTTCTCGGAAGGTCCGGGAAACGCCTAGAATAGAGTCATTCACTATCCCGGAACTGATCCAACATGGGTACAAACTGCCAGAGTGGGCCAAGCACGTAGTGAGATAAAGGTTGAGGTCAGATTTTCGCTCCCGTGACGACCAAAACATTGTCAGGCGGCAAGCAGGACAGCGATTGCGGAACGCAATGAGAGATCTCGGCGAACGAAACTTCGGCTTTTGCGGGTTTGGGAAACATAAAATCCAAATTTTTGGACTTCAAATGGAATGCCGTAGCCGTCTGACGGCGGCCATGTCATCAACATTACCCAGCGATATTAAGGCAGTATGGGAGGTCCCATTCCGTCGAACCTCGAGGTGAGGCCGCCAATACCGACGCGGCCGCTCATTTGTTTCCGAACGAACACTACTGTGCTGGCATCTCTTGTGCTGGTAAATAGTTGGAGACGGAGTAAAATGGAAAATAGTTGTATCGGTCACACGTACAATAGAAGAGAGGCAATATGCAAAAAGGATTCCTACTTGGGCTGATAGTCTTCTGTCTTTCTGCCGGCGGGGCGCTCGCTCAGGAGTTCACAGCGACGCCTAGGGTCCGACCACAACCGATCCCACCGAGGCCTGCAATCGAGGAGAATTCCAATTCGAGCGTTCTGCACAAGCTGTTTACGACTCAGAAACCTCTGCAACTGATCAACCCCTTTGCTCCCGCGAGTTATGGGAGTGGCAGTCAAGTGATCTTGGCCAGCCGACTAGACGAAATTAATAACAGGAGAGAGCGACCGAACGTTATAAAGTTTTTATCATTTAGTTTTTAGTTCGGGCTTGTTTGTCCAAAATCAAGAAAGGCCGGCTCAGCCCGGCCTTTTTGCTTTTTAGGAATCAAGCTGATTACGTTAGGCTTTGAGCTCAGAACGTGGCGCGCCGCGGCGTGCTATTCTGGCGTTTCTCCTTACATTTCAGGTCTTGATCCGCATGTCTCAAGATGCTCAACCGGTCGGCGTATTTTGCCCCACGTTTTTGAAACCCGAGATGTGGCACGTATACCGTCAGGTCGTTGAGCCCTCGCGCGTGCGCGTGCAGGTGTTTGCCTTCAAACGGGAAAATCCGGGGCGATTCCCTTGTGACGATGTGGATTTGCTGCCCCGGTCCAGTCTTCGCTGGGCGCGCCGAATCTGGTACAAACAAATCCTGCATAGTCCTCAGATGGCACTCCCGGAAGAGTGTGCGGCATTCCACAGAGCTCTCAAGGCTCGGGCAGTCTGGCTTCTCCACATCTACTTTGGGAATAACGGCGTGTTCTGGTTACCGCTGCTCCATCGCCGGAAAATCCCGGCGATCGTATCCTTCCACGGGGCCGACGTGGCCGTCGGGTTCAACACCGCGGCCGGGCAAAAGCGCCTTCGC
>JAFAVN010000079.1 GCA_019242435.1 Verrucomicrobiota bacterium
AAGGCGAACATTCTTGGCCGGCCTATTGAGACCCTTGAGGTAGAGAACACCGCTTGTCTGGGGGCAGCGCTGATTGCTGCGTGCGGAATCGGCGTTTTCGAGTCGCCCCAGGCAGCCGCGGCCGAAGTTATCCGGACGCGACACAGATTTGAACCTGATCCAAGCAGACACAGCGAATATCGCAAAAAGCTCGAGCTTTATGGCATCCTGGCGAACCAATTTGCTAGACCATTCAATTGCTAATAGCACATCTAGAAACGACTCACTTTTCGTCACGCAGCCTTCTCCGAAGAACCCCATCCCCCATCCCCCCATTCCGAAATGAAAATGTACAAAATCGCGGTTGCCCTTTCAGGCTTAGCTTGCCTATTGGTGCCGGTAGCCAACGGCAACGAGAACAGGGAAATCACTGTCTGGTCCTGGTTCATCACCAGCACTATGCAAAAATCGATCAAAGCCTTTCAGGAAAAAAATCCCGGCTTGAAGGTTACCTACACCTATTACAATTATTCTCCCGAATACATTACTGCCCTGAAAGCGGCTGCCGCCTCAAACAGTTTACCCGATATCATCGGCTTGCAGCCAGGATCACTGACCCAGCAGTACCGGGAACAGTTAGTTCCTCTAAGCCCCTATGCGTCGAAAGAATGGGGAAATGATTGGACGTCGAAGGTGTTTCCCATCGCTCTGAAACAACTCACAATGGGTAATCCGACGAACGATTCCAACTTTTACATCCTACCACAGGAATGTCAGGTACTGGCTATCTGGTACAACAAGGAAATTTTCCAAAAGCTAGGGTTAACTGTTCCGCAAACTTACCAAGATCTGGTTAGTGTTGCCAAGAAACTGAGCGACAACGGTTATATCCCTATGTACCAGGGAGCCGCAGACGGTTGGCAGAACGAGAACGTGTTTCTCATGATTGCGAATCAGCTGTCGCCAGGGCTTACAGACCAAGCCCAGGCCGGCAAAGTCCCCTGGAATTCGCCTGCCCTCGTTTCTGCGATGCAATGCTGGATGAATTTGTTCAAAGATCATGTTTTCCAGGAAGGTGCGCTTGGTGCGCGAGCCTATCCAACCGGTGCACAACTGTTTGCCCAGGGTCGGGTTGGCATGATGGCCCTTGGCTCCTGGTGGATGCAGGAAAGCAAGTTTCCACCCCCTCTTTCCCGGTACATCCAAAATATGAGCGGCTTCGATTTCTTCTATTTGCCTGCGCTCACCCAAGGCGGCAAATCCAGCCCCCCCGTGGGGGGCGTTGATATCGGCTATGGACTCACGAAGAACGGGGCAAGAAATCCGGAGGCCTGGAAATTTCTGGCGTCGCTGGTCAGAGGCGATGCTTTGCAACAAGCTCTCAATGACCTGAATGACCTTCCATCCTTCTCGGGATTCGAACCGGCCGGCGAGATCACCCCAAATATAAAGCAGATGTACGATCGATTTATCGCCGATCTACCTCGAGCTGAAAATCAGCGTTTCGCGATTCCCGCGATTGCTGATGCACTCGACAATGCCCTCGCTGGGGTTGCCTCCGGAACGGTCTCGCCAGAGGAGGCTCTGAAGCGAATCCAAGACGTAACTGACAAAGCATTGAAGTGATCCGCGAGAATTAGGGGTGCCATAGCAGCGCCTCGCCAGCCAATTGCAGGGCAGCATCACTGGCGGCGTCACCTTCCAGGCCAAAAGGCGACTTCCCTGAGCGTGAAAACCAAGGCATCGGCTATTACCACAGCCAACAACTTTGCTCCGAGGCGACGGCGGCAAGCGTTTTCACCCTACATCTACGTACTTCCAGCCGTCGTCATGTTTCTAGTATTCATTGTCTACCCTATCCTTTGGGTCATCTCTGGCAGTCTACGCGGAAACGGAAGTTTGCATCCTACTGCATTTGTCGGGTTAGACCACTATCGGCAGGTTTTCCAAGACCCGGTGTTTTGGCGAGTCTTGCTAAACATGTTTCTGTGGGGATTGATTACCATCCCCGTGCAAATGGTGATCGGCGGTACGATTGCTTACCTGATCGAAAGACACACCACTCGTTCAAAAACATTCTTCCGAGTGATGTTCTTTTTGCCGGTCATCACCAATGTGTCGGTCATAAGTATTGTTTGGTCCCAAATGTATGCTCCGTACTACGGAATCATTCAGCACTACGTCAAATTCGTTGGTCTACAGCTAACCACGTCGCCGCTAGGCGACCCTAGCCTGGTTATCTATGCCTTGATCCTGGTTAACATCTGGCAGTGGACGGGCTTTTCAATGATCATGTACGTTGCGGGCTTAAATAATATACCGAGCGAACTCTGGGATGCGGCGAAGATCGATGGCGCTTACGGCTGGAGGCTGGCGATGGGCGTTATCGTCCCTTTGCTGTCGCCGGTTACGCGGTCATTGCTCCTTCTGGGTGTCATCGGGACTTTGCAGACATTTCCTATCGTTCATCTCATGACCGACGGCGGACCTGACCATGCGAGCGAGATCTTTGGTACTTACATCTTCAAGCAAGGGTTTGTTATTGGTGATCTTGGATATGCGTCGGCACTATCCACACTGGTTTTACTCATCGCCTTGGTTCTGACTATCATCCAGATCGTGGCTTTCGGTGCCCAGCTAAACCCGAACCAAAAACGACTGGCATGAACCGCAGTTTGTTCAGAAGGCTGGAGGTTCACCTCCCGGTGCGGTTTTGGGCGAAACCGGTCCTGGGCGTGACGTTACTGTTTTGGATGATTCCTGAGATCTACATGTTAAGTGTAGCCCTTCGACCGCCGGACGCTGCCTTCGATTCTCAGTTGTTTACCTGGCCGATCACACTCGACAATTTCATCACGGTTATCCGGGACAATCCTTTATTGGTCTTTTTTGGCAATAGTTTGTTTGTTACCAGCGGCACGGTCATAATTGTGGTAGCATTCGCCTCAACATTCGCTTTTGCAGCTTCAGTGCTGAGGCTCAGGGGCACGACGCTTTTGTTCACGAGCCTATTAACAACGCTCATGGTCCCGGTTGCTTCGATTGTTCTCCCGATTGCCATTATGCTAAAGAGCTTTGGCTGGATTAACACCTACCAAGGCTTAATCATGCCGTATGCTGCGTTAGGAATTCCTTATGCAATCGTAATAATCAAGGCGTTTATGGACGACTCACCTCGTGAGCTTTTCGAGGCGGCCGTAATCGATGGTTGCACCGCCTGGCAAATGTTCCGTCATGTCGCGATGCCGCTGATTAAGCCCGCCGTGATCTTCGTTGCAGTATGGCAGTTTATTGTGACCTGGAATGAATTCTTCTTAGCCCTGATTGTCATGACTGACAATAGTCATAAGACAGTAACTCTGGCTCCAATGCAGTATTCGGGGATGTATATGGCCAATCCCGCGGCACTATTTGCCATTCTAGTGATAATCGCTGTCCCGCTGCTCATTCTCTACGCGTTCGTCCAGAAATACTTTATCGCAGGTCTGCTGTCTGGCGCGGTAAAAGGTTAATACAATGAGCTTCAGCATTGACTTCTGCGATTGCTGAAGGAAGCAGCGATACCCCCAGGCCTTCGAACCCGTTCAAGTTCCCTCTTTCTTACGGCGGTGCAAGCGCGATGATCGGGCTAGGGCGGACAGGCCGTTGTGGGTTGGTAACACGTATCGTTTTTTGATCTTCTGTTTCAGCGAAACCTTTAATCCTCGCTGTCATCACCGGCCTAACAAAGAAATAAAAACCTCCCTCAATTCAGTTGTACCAAATCGGATATCAGTAGCTCCCGGCTCGACATCGATGCGTCCGGCGTTATGCGCTACATAAAGATCGAAAACCAATCTCGCATAACTTGGACCGGCACCCGCTCGAGTCAAAATCGGGATCCAATCTGATTGCGGGAGCTCGCGAGCAATAACCTCACGCCCAAGAACATCGCCCAGGGTTGCCGCAGCTTCATTAGCATTATAACGACGCGGTCCTTCAGCGTGCACAACTCGCGGCGCCGAAACCGTCACCCCATCCGTCAAAAGTTGGGCTGCGAAACTGCCAACATCCTGCGCTGAGACCGTGGGAAACCGTTTACTAACCGGATGGTGCAAGCTTGGCAACACACCGGTCTCAGAAGCCACTTTGATCACCCTGGCCCAATTCTGCATATGCTCAGCCGAACGGAGAAACGTGACCGCGCTTGGCAACCGGCGAAACTTTTCTTCCAAGTAATGAAAGATCATAGGGATGCCGGTTCCGTCGCTCGCGTGAGCACCATAGTCCGAGATTGCCAGCACTTTGGCTGGCCGAATTTCAGTGAGTGCGCTGGCAATCGCATCGATCGTCTTTCCCATCGCCTCGGCCGCATCCTCAGCCTGTGCTTGGACCGGGCAAATGACTTGCACCGCATCCGCACCCCTAATTGCGATCTTTATCGCTGCCGCCTCGTTCAGATCCGCTTCCGCGATCTCGCATCCCAAAGCACTAAGGTTGGCAGCGTTTGAACTCTTACGCACTACGGCCCTGACAGGTGCCCCTTGAGAGCGAAGTTGTTTGATCGTCGTCCGCCCGGCCTTACCGGTCGCGCCTAGTATCACAAACATGGCCGCACTCTATTATCGGGGACTCACTCAGCGTCAACTGCAAAAGCAGATGGCGACCACGGCAAATCATTGTGCGGGGCCAACGGAAAGTTGACTATTATCTCTTCAGCCCTGACTCACTGGGAATTGGCAGCGTGAATTGAAAGACGGCACCGCCGGATGGGTGAGTCGTGGCCCATAGCCGTCCCCGGTGAGCTTCGACGATAGAACGGCTGATGGCCAGGCCCATGCCAAGGCCTTGAGGCTTAGTCGTGTAGAAGGCATCGAAAAGGCGGTCGATATGGTTTTGATCCAGGCCGGGTCCAGAATCTCGGACTGCGATCAGCACGTCGGTCCATTCACGGTCTCCGAAATCCTTTTCTCCCAATTTGTCATTCGGGCGGCCCTGGTTGATCGGCTGCGAACTAACCGAGACCACTCGAGGACCTTCGCCGGCTGGACTCATGGCTTCGATTGCATTCAACAGCAGATTTAGAATTACTTGTTCCAATTGGACCCGGTCTCCCAGGATCGGTGGTAAATCACGAGCGAGCTGAGTTTGCAGTGAGACCCGATGCCGTCGCAGTTCGGTCTGACTAAAAATAATGGCTTCTTCAAGAACCCCGTTTATATCCAGTTGTTCCTGGACCGTACTAGTCTTTCGAAAGAGCGACCGCATCCTTGAGATGACGTCACCCGCCCGTTTTCCATCGCGACAAATTCGACGAATCGCTTCTGTGGCTTCGGCGAAGTTAGGTGAATCTCCAGACAACCAGCGCAGGCTGGCACTGGCATTCGTTACTACCGCCGCCAGAGGCTGGCTGACTTCATGGGCAATCGAGGCAGCCAGCTCCCCCAGGGCGGTGACCCGGGTGACATGCGCCAGCTCGGCTTGCGCTTCCGCCAAATGAGCCTGGCTTCGCCGAAGCGCTTCCTCGGCACGTTTTTGTTCGCTCAAATCCAGCACAAAAGAGACACCTTCATTCTGACCATTTTCGAAAACGGCGGAGCCGACCAGAACCGGAACTCGTACGCCGTCGTTCCGGAAGTATTCCTTCTCATATGGTTGGAGAATGCCAGTGGCCTTTAGCTGGGTTACGCCCCGTTCAGTTAGCTCGCGCCATTCCGGCGGAGTCAGGTCTCTCCAGTTCAAGCGTCCCGAAACAAGATCTTCCCGACTGTAATTAACTAAGTGGAGAAACGCTTCATTGGCCTCAGTAATTCCGCCATCAAGATTCCAGATAACGATTCCCATGATATTGGCATCGACGAGACGACGAATCTTTGCTTCGCGTTTCTCGAGATCGCGATAGAGACACGTATTTTCAAGCGAGATCGCAGCTTGAGACGCCAGCAGCTTCAGCACGGCGATCCTCGTCGGTGTAAATACATGAGGGGCCAGGTTATTCTCGAGGTAAAGCAAGCCGATCAATTTGGCCTGATTGATTAACGGGAGGCAGAGGACGGAACGGGCGTGATGTTGCCGTAGGTATGAATCCGTGGAAAACGGATTGTGGGTTGAGGCATCGTCGAGAATCACGCTGTCGCGGGTGCGGACAACATAATGAATAATGGACTCCGGCACATGAGCTTGTGGATTGAATGCTTCTCCTAACCGTACGATGACAGCATCGCCGCTGGTCATCGCTTCTGCCTCGATCCGCTGCTCAACTCCTCGCGGCAAAATCAACACCCCACGCTCAGCCCCTGCTTGCTCAATGGCTGCGCGCATCAGTGTGTCGATTAGCTTCTCCAGGACGATTTCACTCGACACCGTCTGTGAGACTTTGATGACGGTAGCCAAGTCCAGGTGTTCGACCGATGCCCCGATCGTGCTTGTCGGACCAGGGGCGGGCTCCTTCTCCCTGAGGTGCGGGTGCAACTGCTCCAATTGCTGCACCTTGCCCGCAGCTCCCCATCGCAGGTAGCAATATCGGGCGTCGCGCAAGTACGCGTGCGCGATCTTCTCAAACCCGCGCGCCGCGTAAAAGCGAGCTGCCAGTTCGTTGGCCAGCGCCTCGTTTTGAACAAAGCCGTTTGTAAGGGCCGAGCGGATGGCCTGCTCGTAAAGGCGCATAGCGTCGAGGTCCCGTCCCTCGATGCGGGCAATCTCAGCGCTAACCAAGGCAGCGCGGTTTTCAAAATTTTCCGGGCAATTCTCCGCCCAGGTTTCGAGCTGCTTATGGTGTTCAGTCAGGGCCTTGAGATGCTCGCCGCGGACTTCCAGCGTTGCAGAATCGGACCTGGCGGCTCGCGCCAGGGCACTGTAAAAGTGGTACTCGGCTAATTCGAAAAATGATAGCGATGTCCAAAGCAGTCGTCGCGCTTTGAGTGAGGCCGCAAGGGCTGAAGCATAGTCAGCGGCAAAAAAACGAGCTTGCAGCTTTCGGATCCAATACCAACACTCGGGCAGTGCTAACGCAGGGTGACCTGCCAAATGGCGCTCGAATTGACGTTCCTCAAACGTTCCATCGTCAAAGGAACCGAATGCCGGCGTCAGACCACGAAGCGTCCGAATCAGTCCGAGCTGCGCGGCGATCACGTCGCCGACTCGACTGAACCGAGCCTTCTGGGTGAACTCGAGACCATGCTCAGCTTGACGCTGCGCCTCATCGAGGGGAGCGCCGGCCGCAAGTAAGTTCGTATTCAGGTTGTCGCAGCTATACGCCGCGAGCGTGAGATCGCCGATTTTGTTTGCGGCCTCAAAGGCACGACGGATCAGGTCTCGGCTGACTCGCACATGCCTTGTCCAAGGTACCACAAATTGGGCGAACCAATGATAGGTCCGAGCCTGGAATCGCTCCAACCCCCGTTTCTCGACCAATTCATAACCCAGATGACCGAATCGAAATCCAGCTTTGTAGTCGTTAAATTGCGGGCCGGCTATTTTGCCAAAGAATACATAAGCAACGCATGAGCCATCGCCATGACCTCGCTCCAGGCTAAGATTGACCGCACGACATGCCATCATCGAAAGAAGGTTGGCATGTGTTGCGTGCAACGCGGGAGGCAAAGCCTTGGTCAGCACATCCAAAGTCGCTAGAGATACGGGGTCGCTCATCAAGGGTAGGTCGATGAGTTCCTCAATTGTTCGGCTGCCAAGGTTCATCCAAATGCGCTCGTATTCGCGCCGCGCTTCCTCTTCTGTCAGGTCAGGCGACCAATCGACGCCCAGATGTCGAAGGTAGTCTAGACAGGCGCCCACCGCGCGATCGGGCTGATCGAGCGTGGTATACAAATCGATCCGCAAGCACTCCACGTTCGCTCGGTCCACGGTGTTTGCCGCACGGGATGAGAGCATGGTCAAGCGCTTCTCCGCAGTTGCCAACTCACCGGTCAGGAACTCGCATTCGGCCCGGTACAGTTCCAAGGCGAAGCTGAGCTCAGGCCGCCGGGCCCAAGAATCGCTTGCCAGAAGGCCTGTGCCAGCGATGAAATACTTAAGGGCTGAGGTGTAAGCCGTGGATGCCCTGGCACGCTTGCCTGCCATCAGGTTGAGTTCAGCCAACTGCTCGCGTTCGTCTCGCGAGCTAATTAGAGCGGACCCGCGATTGAGTTGATTCACGATCTCGAAAACGGCTTCATGAAGCCTCTCTGGAGGAGTGCGGGCCGCGAGTAGCCGCCCGATTCTTAAATGTGCCTCCGCACGCAATTCTTCCGGAATCAGCGAATAGGCCGCTTCCTGGATGCGGTCGTGAACAAACTTGTAGGAACCATCCAAACGCACGACGAATTCCATACGCAGGGCTTCCCACAAGTCGGATTGGACCTCTTCCCCTGATCTCCCATGAACTATGGAAAGCGTGGCGATCTCCGCCCTGTTTCCCAGACAGGCAAACTCTTTCAGTAACTTCTGGGTTTTGCCCGGGAGACGGTTCAACTTCCCAATCATGAGATCGACCACGTTATCGGTGTAACCTTTAGCGTGAATGCGCGCGAGATCCCAAATCCATCGCCCAGTGCCATGGTCGAAGGTGAGCAGCCTCTCTTCGACCAGGGCAGAAAGGAACTGGATGGCAAAAAATGGGTTGCCTCCCGTCTTTTCGTGCACCAGCAGAGCTAAGGGCGCTCCCCGGTCCGGGGAGCAATGGAGCGAATCGGCGATCAGTTCTACCACGTCTTCCTGGGCGAGAGGGGCCAGTGTAATCTCCCGCACCATCGCGGCCGTTCCATGAATCGCTTCCAACCTGCGCATCAACGGGTGGGCGGCATCGACCTCGTTGTCCCGGTAGGCGCCGATCAATAGCAAGTGGTGCACGTCCGGTTGGATCAGGAGATCCTCGATAAGATCGAGAGTGGCCGCATCCAGCCACTGCAGGTCGTCGAGGAACAGCGCCAAAGGATGCGCCGGGCTTGCGATTACGCCGATAAATCGCCGGAATACCAGTTGGAAGCGCCCCTGCGATTCCTGTGGGGTAAGAGCCGGAAGTGGCGGCTGCTCTCCTATGATTAGCCTCAATTCAGGAATGAGATCCACAATCAGCCGTCCATTCGGACCCAGCGCCTCAGCAAAAGCATACCGCCAGGTCTGCAGCTCGGCCTCGCTCTTGCTCAGGAGAGGACGGATTACCCCTTGAAAGGCTTGGGCCACAGTGGCGTAGGGGATGTCACGTTTATACTGGTCGAACTTGCCTGACGCAAAAAAACCGCCGGGCAGAACCAATACTTTTTGGAGCTCATTGACGACGGAAGACTTGCCGATACCTGAATATCCGGACACAAGCACCAGCTCTGGAGCACCATTGGCAACGACGCGATTGAAGGATGCGATCAAAATATCGATCTCGCGCGTTCGTCCGTACAATTTCTCCGGGATCAACAGCCGATCGGGAGTGTCGTGTTCGCCCAGGGCGAATCCCTCAAACTGCCAGTGGGACGCTCCTGCCAAGACGCGCTCCCATTCTAACAAGCAGCGTCGCAGATCGCTCTCAACCCCGGCCGCCGTCTGGTAACGTTCTTCCGCCGTTTTAGCAAGCAGCTTCATGATGATTCCAGAGAGCGGGGCAGGGATCTTTTCAACTCGCTGGCTAGGCGGTACCGGTTTTCTTGCGATATGGCAGTGTACCCACTCCATCGGATCGGACGCCGTGAAAGGAAGACTGCCAGTCAGGATTTCATAAAGCGTGATGCCAAGTGCGTAGAGATCGCTCCGGCAATCGACGCACCGGTTCATACGTCCGGTCTGCTCAGGGGCCATGTACGCGAGTGTCCCGGAGAGAAACTCGGGAGGTCCCGCTGACTGACGCTCGCGTGGGATCCTGGAAGCAATACCAAATCCCCGCAGCCAGCAATGGCCGGTTACGGACTCCACAAGAACATTTGCTGGTTTGATGTCTTTATGAATGATGCCGCGCTCATGCAGCCGATCGACCGCGCTCGAAAGGCTGATGGCCACCCGCAAGAAAAACGCCAAATCCAATGGACGAGCCAACAATTCGTCGAGAGGCATTCCACCTGGATCCTCCAGTTCGAGTACGGTGCGGCCCAAATACTGAGCCACCGCGATCGGGCGAACGGACCAGGCGGCGCCCAGCGCATCTTTAAAAGAACATTCGTGCTCCAGCCGTTTCAGAGTTTCCGGCGGGGAATGTTCCGTGACCGGTGAAAGTACCAGGATGTGAGGAGCGTCGCCCTGACTTCGTCCGCGATAAAGGATAAACTCATCATCCTTTCGCAGCGTCTCTAACGCATATCGTGATAGGTCGATCACCGGGGGAGTTGCAAACGCAACTTATACAATTCTTCCGGGGATCGGCAACAAACGCCGGAAGATATGCTCTGGAATCAGAGGCGAAGCCGCGGCTGATGGTAGCTTAGCCCACCATCGGGCCCGGTGATGATGAGGCGCGGCTTCGCCGACAGCGTCCAATTTAGTCGGTTTCAACGCCGTCGGTTCTCCAATAGTCTTTTTGTTGGTAAGCCGGATGCGAGTTCGCAGAGCTGCTCTACGGCGTCGACCCACTTGCGCATCTGGTTCAAACGCGTTCGAGTTCTTCCTCCTCTTCATCTTCGCAATCGTCTTCACATACTGGAGGACAGCACCTGGACTTGTGCTTCTGGCAGCAGCCTTTCCGGCAATCTTCGCAGGTTTGCGAGCAACCGCATTCCGGCCAAACCGTATGGGCCACTACCGGTATCATCTTGATCGGTTCAACGGGGTCATCGCTATGAATTACGAGATCGCACGAGCGGGGTGATCTTTCGGCTGCATGATACAGAATTACGAGGCTCAACGAAGAGCCAGGGTGCAGATCAGCCGGGAAAGGATTGTTGAGTAGCCGCCAGTGGCGGTTCTTATGCCGGAAGGACACGCCGGCCACGTGCAGTTTGCAGTCACCCACGTTACAAAGCGAGATGGTTCGTTCGGCTTTGGAACAAGCCGGTACCCCGCCGAAATAGGTCGAACCCGTGACTGCTAGCCTGCCCGCCGGCACATCACCCTTGACCGCTAGAGACAACGGGCTGGATGGATCATTGCTGGTTATCGTCAGTGTCGCAGATTTTGCGCCGAGACTCGCAGGCCGGAACCGGACCGGAACCTGGAGGGACGCTCCGGGGCCGATCACGATGGGATAGGACAGAACATCCGCCGGCACAAAGTCGGCTGAAGAGGACGTTATATCGGTGATCGAGAGAACGCACCTACCCGCGTTATCGAGAGCGATCGGCTCATCGGCGAACGATCCCAGGCAAGTTCGGGGAAAAGCACCATTGCCGGCGATAACCGCCACCAGACGCGGCGCCGGCGCCAGCCCAGAAACCGATAGGGTATGAGGCCCAAATAGCGCATTGCTGTGCACCGTCAGTGTCGCTGTATGCAAACCGATACTTGTAGGCTGAAAACGGATCACTACATCGATTGATGCGCCCGGACTGATTGCCAACGGATAAGCGGCAATGCCCGAGACCAGGAAATCCGCCGCGGAAGAATTAATATCGGAAACTAACAATAGACTGAACCCGGTATTGTTAATCGTAAGGATTTGGTCAGCGAAGGACCCTGAGCAGACGTCTCCGAAATTTCCGCCACCTCCGACCGCGGTGACGATAAGTGGTGCGGGCCCGAGAGCAGCGAGCAGTCGCAGCCCAGCCAGGCTCCCCCAGCCAGTGCACGCATCCCAGCCTGGACCGGCAATATACACCGGCGCATCGGGACTGGGGTTGCCGGACTCGTTGTCGCCGAATCTCGTGTCACGACAAATTGCCGGCCCTTCGCTATATAAGATGGGATTGAGAAAGCCAACATCCCTGCCCAGAAATTTCGCGATGACCGCGACAAGGCCGGCATACAGCGGCGCGACCAAACTGGTGCCGATGAACGGATACTGGCCGGGGCCACCGACCCCGGCAAAGAAGAACCCGTCCATGGCAATCATACCGGCGACATCAGGAACTCCCCGCCGGGGATTACCATCATTCTTCGAAATCGGCTGCACTCCGGCCGCGTTCTGGTAGGGCGGGACGGGAAAGTTATCACTCACTCCTCCGCCGGTGGCAACGAACGGAAACCCTTGAAAAGGCGACCCCGGGATGTTCGCGTCGCTCCAAACAAACTCCAGGAACCTGGTTGGGGGACCGGAGATGTTCCCCACAATCGTACCGCCGCATGCGGTCGTCCAGGGATCGCAGTTGGGATAGCTGACGTGGCACTGGCCGTCGAGCACTTGATTCGCCGACCCCCAATCGCCAATCGCCATGAGCACGGTGATACCTCGGGTGGCCGCAGCTTGGAGCAGTCCCGACAAGACGTTCGCGGTAGTACCCGGCGTAGCATAGCTGCCAATAGCGCCCGAATCATCTCGAAAGTTGAGGAGCCAACTCGCACTCAAGACGGACGGCGCACTATCTCCGGCCGGTGGAAAAATCGCTCGATTCAAGAACGCTTCCCAACCGGCCTCTGAATTTTCCGTGAAATAGACGTTGATATTCGCGCCCTGGGCAACGGCAGCCGCGATAGAAACGTCGATGCAGCACTCGCCAACGGCATTGCTCGGCGAGGATGTCACCAGAGCCGGGTTGTTCGAATAGGTGGTTGCCCCGACCGTCAGTCCAATGTCGTTAAGAATCGGCGGCGTGTTATATCCGGCGGGCAGGCTGGCAACGAATGAGGTAATATCTGAGTGAAGATAGGCGGCGCCACTGGCTGCATCCTCAAAAATTCCGATCGTGGACCCGGACGCGCCGGTGTTGGGAAAACCGTAGAGTTGGGCAACCGCAGTCGGTGAAAGATAATTGGAATTGGGTGGATCACCAGTTCCAACAGCAGCCGGTCCGCCCACTTGTCGATTATCGAGGCCGATGACCGCCACCACAACACCAATGAGTTGTGTTGCCAGATGAACCGGCCCTTCGAACCCGCGATACCTCAATTCCCGTTCTCCAGCTAAAGGGATCGAATTCCCAGTCTGGTCGAGTCGCGGACGCTGTGGACGCCGGTCTGGTGCACGATACCAATTGAGCTTAATGCCGAAGGCGGCGTTGATCTTGGCAGCAGTTCCCTCGACCACAATCCGGCGGCGTCCCGCATCCGTCTCGATAATACTTAATCCCTTGGACGTCAGCCAACGCGACACCGTTTCGGCTTCCTCAACGCTTGACCCGTAGGTCTCCATGTATTCGCCAACCGATAAGAACCGGCGCCCGTGCGCCGCTGCCTGCTGCCAATGCTCCAGATCAGGCTCGGCCGGGGCGTCCGGTCGCGGACGAAGGCGGAGGGTTGCTGACACCAGTTCGTTGCGTTCAACAGGTCCGATTACAACCGCTCCAGAGACAGGCGGTCGTTCACTCCCGGGTAGAGGAGAATATTCATCTGAGGTGGGCATGATTTTAGGCCTCCGTTTCATTTAAAAGACGATTATCTGGTTATTTGCGGAGGAGCCCTTGCTAAGGTTGGTGGATCACCGAGCGATCATTCTCGAGTCACAGGACGGAGCTAACCCAATTTCCGGACCTCTTCCATACGGAGAACGGCGTATAACAGATCACTCATCTCCAGCGGCTGCGTAGGAGTTGATGATCCGTGAGTTGCTGGGCAGCCGGGACAAAGAAATCAACCGGACGATCATTCTACCTTCGAGATTCGAAATTCTTCCGCTTCCATTCTTCGCCAGCCTTCCTTTTTCCACCAGGTTATGGCAAAATTGCATTTGAACGCGATACGTCCGATGAAAAAAACTGCGGCCATCCTTTTCGCCCTCTGCGTCATACTCGGTTCTCAGCAAGCGGCCAAAGCAGATGGCGTGAGTTGGGGTATCCCCCTCCCGTTTCCGTTTCTTTTCTACAAATTCGGCTCGGGACATTGTGCTAATTCATGTGAACCCGGGTACTCGAAAGAGAATGGATACTCCAAAGAGTACGGGTACGGATATTCCGAACATAAGTGCTGCGGAGTTCCGTGGTGGCTACAGTACCGGATAGACGACGACAGTTGTGGCTGTTGCGGTGTGCGCAGGCGCCAGACTACCGCGATGCCCGGGGTTGGCGGGCCCCAGCCCTAACCGAACGAGCGACGGTCTCAGCGAAGCATCCCGAGATTTGGATTATTTTCCTTGATGACCGGCGAAGCCGGGGAAACCG
>JAFAVN010000198.1 GCA_019242435.1 Verrucomicrobiota bacterium
CACTGGCGGGGACGAAGACGGTGCTGACGTCGGCCCACACGATGCTGCCATCTTTGCGAAGGAAGCGTTTCTCGAGACGATAAAATCGCCGTTGCCCTTCGTTAGCCTCAGCGACCCGGACTTCTGTGGCGGTCCGATCCTCTTCATGAGTAATGTTCAAAATAGTACTTGCTTGGAGTTCGTGTTCGGTATAGCCGAGCATCTCCCGAAGAGCTAGGTTAGCGGCGATAAAGCGCCCACCCGGAGCAATCAGCGCGATACCAGCCGATGAGTTCTCAGCTAGTTTGCTCCAGCGCTCTTCACTGGCACGCAAAGCCTCTTCGGCTTTCTTTCGATCGTTGATTTCTTGGGTCAGTTCGGCAACCAATCGAGCATGATCCAAAGAGATTGAAGCCTGAGGAACTAACAGTCTTAATACCGAAATCCGGTCAGGAGTAAATACATGCGAGGCCAGGTTGTTCTCAAGATACAAGACGCCCTTCAGGCTGGCCTGCTTGATCAGCGGCAGACAAAGAACAGATCGTGCCTGTTTCTTTTTGATGTATTCGTCCGCCGAGAACGGGTTCGGAGCGGAAGCATCATCCAATATGACACTTTCCTGCGTCCGGATAACGTAGCGGAGGATGGAATCGGGAAGATCTGCCGGCGTCGGAAATCCTCGACGAAAATTGACCGCAATCGTTTCCTGACCGGTGATCGCCTCCGCTTCAATTTGCGGCTGATCACCCGACAGGAGAACGAGAATTCCCCGTTGGGCGCCGGCGTTTTGGATCGCGATGACTAACAGCGTCTCCACCAGTTTAGCAAGGTCAAGTTCACTGGAAATGGCTTGCGAGGCCTTGGCCAGCGTGAGGAGGTCCACTTGCTCTAGAGAAGGGCGAAGTGCATTCCCGCCTGGCGGATGGGCGCGTCCGGACAAATTGGGGTAACGCTGCTCGAGATGTTTGACTTTCCCCAGGGCGCCCCAGCGCAGGTATGAATCCCAGGCATTTTGCAGATAGCCTCGGGCAATCGTCTCCAAACCGCGCCCCGAATAGAACCGGGCTGCCGCTTCATGCGCAACGGCTTCGTTCTGGACGAAGCCTTGTTGCCGCGCTGAGGAAATAGCCTCTTCGTAAAGGCGCTCGGCGTCCGCGTCGCGCCCCTCGATCCGAGCAATTTCAGCTTCGACTATGGCCGCCGAACTCCCGAAATTTTCGGGGCAATTTTCCTTCCAGATTACCAGTTGTTTGTGGTTGCTCACCAGCGCTTGGAGATGCCGCACGCGCTCATCCGGAGAAGCTGAGCTGTATAAGGCAGCGTGTGCCAGTGCGCTATAAAAAGGGTACTCCGCAATTTCAATAAATGACTGTCTCTGGTGAAGCAGATGAGCTTTCGCCGCCGCTGCAACAGCGGACGCATAGTCGTCCGCATAAAACCGCGCTTGTAGCTTCCGTATCCAATAACGACAGGCGGCCGGCGCCAAGTGGGGATTCTCCCGAAGATGCTGCTCAAAGTGGCCTTCGTCGAAGTCAGCATCGTTGAAAGAGCCGAACTTTGGAGTCAAGCCGCGAAGGGTCCGAACTAATCTCAGCGCCGCAATAACGCAGTCGGAGAGAAGATCAAACCGCGTCTTTCGAGTAAACTCGAGGCACTCCTCAGCCTCTCGCTGCACGTCCTCCAGCGGATCCCCTCCCGCCAGAAGGTTCGCAATCATGTTAGTAGAGCTGAAAACCGCGTACGTGAGATCGCCGCTTTCCTTCGCGGCGTCGAAAGCCAGCCGGTTCCAGATACGGCCCTCGTGCAAATGCCGAGCCCAGGGAGCAATGTGATGGCCAAAGGTACTGTAGACGCGGGCTTTAAAGCGATGCAGTCCGCGTTTCTCAATGAGATCGACGGCGAGTTTGCCGAAGCGAAAACCCGCCTGGTATCGTCCTAAATTCGATCCCAGGATCCGGCCAAGCAGGGCGTAGCCGTGACAGGATCCGTCGCTGTTGCCGTGTTCCAGGCTAAGATTTGCCATGTAGGCGCCCACCAGGTCGTGCAGATTCTCGTCGACGTACCAAGCCGGCGTCGCAAATATCGAAAGGACGTCAAGCGTAGCCCGGCAACGGGGATCACTCATCAGCGGCAAATCAACCAGTTGCTCAATCGTCCGTGCGCCGACCTGTCGCCAGATCTTCGCGTACTCCCGTTCTACGTCGTCCTTCGTCGGGTGCGCTGACCATTCGACCCCGACGTGTCGGAGGTATTCGAGGAACACCTCGACGGTGCGATCAAACTCACCCTCCGTCATGTAAAGAACGATGCGAAGACACGCGGCGGCGGAGCCTTCTATGCTGTTCGCCGCCTGGCTTGTTAACCGGGAAAGCCGATTCTCTGCTTCCGGTATCAGGCCGATCCGGAACTCGCACTCGGCCCGGTTGAGCGCCACCTCAAAGGCAAACGCATGGTCCTGTTCCCAACAGTCTTCGGCAAGGAATGCTTCGCTGGCCACAAAATAATTCAGGGCAGAAACGTACGCTTCTGAGATCTTCGCGCGCTTGCCCGCGATGAAGTTAAGCTCGGAAACTCGCCTGCGCTCGTCCGAGTCTGTGATCAGTGGTGTAGCGCGGTTCAGCTGGTTGACAATATCGAAGATCTTTTCCTCGATTTCGTCCGAGGTCGCCGATGAAATCAGCACTCTTCCGATGTTGAGATGCAGAGCCGCCCGCTCACTTTCAGGGGTAAGCCAATAGGCAGCTTCTTGAATACGATCATGGAGAAATGTGTAGACGCCGTCGAATTTGAAAACAAACCCCGCCCGAACGGCATCCAAGAGTTCTGCCTGGATCGACTCCTCTGATTTGGCATAAACTAATTTGAGCGTGGAAATTTTAGCGCTGTTACCCAAGCAGGCCAACCGTTTCAAAGCCTGCTGCGTCATTTGGGGCTGTCGCTTCAATTTTCCCGTCATGAGCTCCACCACATTATCGGTGTATCCTCTGGCTTGGATGCGCAACAGGTCCCAGGTCCACACGGCTGAGCGCCGATCAAAAGCGAGCAGCCCGTCATCGGCCAGCTCCTCCAAAAACTGATTAGCAAAAAACGGATTGCCGCCAGTCTTCTCGTGCACCAGTTGGGCAAGGGGCCGGGCCCGGTGCGGCTCACAACGAAGGGTGTCCGCCACCAGCTGTTCTAGGTCGCCGACCGAAAGTGGTGCGAGAATAATTTCTTGCACAGCCAGGCCGGCCTCCCGGACCTTCTCCAGCGTTCGCCCCAATGGATCGGCCGGACCGACTTCATTGTCACGATATGCGCCGATTAGCAGGAGATGGCGAACGTCGGATTCAGTGACGAGACGATTCAGCAATTCGAGAGTCGCCGTATCCAGCCATTGCAGATCGTCGAGGAACAGCGCGACGGGATGCGTCGCCCGGGCAAACACACCCAGGAATCGTACCAGTACCATTTGAAAACGGTTCTGCGCGGCCTCCAGCGGGAGTTCTGTCACGGGCGGTTGTTTGCCAATGATGAGCTCCAATTCCGGGATGAGGTTTACTAATAGCTGGCCATTCGTACCGACAACCTCCCGGACAGCATCGCGCCAGCCGCCGATTGCCTCCTCGCTCTCCGTCAGGATTTGGCGCACAATGCCTTGGAAAGCTTGTGCCAGGGTCGCATAAGGGACGTCTCGCTTGTATCGGTCGAACTTCCCCGAACTGAAAATGCCGCCTCGCAACGCTATTCCCTTTTGCAACTCATAGACGATCGAGGATTTCCCGACGCCGGAATAACCCGATACCAGTACCAGCTCCATTCTTCCGCTAGTGGCGACCCGATCAAACGCATCAATCAGGATTTTTCGCTCTCGATCGCGTCCATACAGCTTCTCAGGGATCAATAGCCGGTCCGGTTTGTCGTGTTCGCCAAGCGGGAATGGCGCGATTGCGTTTCCAGCATCTTGAATCCTCGAAGAAAATGCAGAGAAGGTGATTGGCACCCGGGATCCCGGAGGGATCGCGTCCTCGCGATCGGTATGGATTAATGGATCGCGGGGACGCGATTCCTCGAACAAACCGTCAAGGCACCTTCTGAGATCGCTCTCCAGCCCCGCGGCTGTCTGGTACCGCTCTTCCGCGGTTTTGGCCAGCAGCTTCATAATCATGGCGGACACAGGTCCGGGGACGTTCTTCAGGCGGTCACTGGGCGGCAGGGGCTGCCTCGCAATGTGGCAGTGCACCCATTCCATAGAGTTGGAAGCCGTGAAAGGGAGACTACCGGTCAGGACTTCGTAAAGGGTAACCCCAAGGGAATAGAGATCGCTGCGGGAATCGACGGACCGATTCATTCGTCCGGTCTGCTCGGGTGCCAGGTAAGCGAGAGTCCCTGCGCTGCGGGCAGGGTCTGAAGATCGGTGCTCGCGTCGCAGCCGCGAAGCGTTCCCAAAACCAATCAGCCAGACCTTATCAGCAGCAGAGTTCACTATAATATTGGCAGGTTTGATGTCCTTATGGATAACGCCGCGCTGATGCAATTGGCCGATGGCGCTTGCCAGACTGATAGCCAGGCGCAAAAAAGTCTCCAAATCCAATGGTTGACCAAGAAGCTGACCGAGGAGCTCGCCGCCCGGGTCCTCTTGCACCAATACCGGACGGTTCCAATGACGAGTGATTCCAATCGGCCGGGCAGCCCAGGCAGTATCCAGCTCCTTTCTAAAAGAATACTCATGCTCGAGCCGCTTCAGACTTTCCGGTCTGGGGTATTCCAGTGCCGGCGAAAGAACGAGAATCTGATTACGCGAGGCTTTGGCGCGGTCGCAGTCCCCGCTCTGCCTCTCCGACGGATCAAGGCGCGCTGTAGCTTGACGAAGGCGGCTGCTGAAGGCGGGTTCAGCGGCGTCGCCCTTAGTCCGCCCGCGATAAAGGACAAAGTCCTCATCTTTTCGCAGCACCTCGAAGACGCGTGTTGATAGCTCTATCACCGTGGGGGGCTCCGCAACCTGGCAATCTCCCAACTTCAACAAACTGGGCTAGTCTACAATTTTAAACGGAAGTGGACAAGCTCGATGCGAGCTGATTGACCTGTTGCAGGCAGGCGCCGGCCAGGAGAGAAAAACAAGCTCGACAACAATCCCGCGATAACTGATCGATAATAGGTGCTGTTCTTCGCTGGTTACCAAGCCAGCGAATTCGCCACTTTTGTCTCGCAGTTTGCGGGCTCCTTACTTTATGCAGGTCAAAGGATCGCTAGTATTTGACGTTGTTGTTATTGGGGCGGGCGTAATTGGGGCAGCCATTTCCAGAGAACTTTCGAAATACAACTTACAAGTTGCTATTCTGGAAAGAAATTTACAGGTGGCGCAGGAGACCTCGGCAGGCAATTCCGGCGTCATTCATGGTGGATTTGATCCCATTCCAGGAACCTTAAGCGCTAAACTAAATCTTCTGGGAAGATCTATCTATGAAAATGAATGGTTCAGGGAACTTAGTTTTCCGCATAAAAAGGTTGATTCGTTAGTTCTGGCTTTTACTGACTTAGAAAAAGCGGAACTTAAAACCCTGTACGATCAAGGCATTACCAATGGTCTGAAAACAGACGAAACGGAAATTTTAAGCCGTGAGCAATGCCTGGAACTAGAACCAAATGTTAATTTACAAGTTGTGGCGGGTTTTTTATGTACTAGTTCTCACATAGTAGATCCGGTGTGTCTGACCAATAGGTTAGTCGAAAGTGCTACCTTAAATGGAGTCAAGCTATTCTTAGAAGCCAACGTAGAAACCATTGCTAAATCTGGCGACCATTTTGTGGTTCAGACAATCGACCGTCGTTCTCAAATAGAAAGGTATCGAGCTAAATTTATTATTAACGCGGCCGGTCATTACGCTGACGTGGTTGCAGCAATGATCGAGGACAAAGATTTCACTCTGAAAGCGCGCAGAGGACAATACCGCGTTATTGAGAAGACGGAACGCGGTGTCATCAATGATCACATTTTATTCATGGTACCAACAATCTATGGCAAAGGAGTGATTGTCGCTCCGATGTTGGATGGTCATCTGTTAGTAGGGCCTACGGCGGAGGAAGGCATCGCTAAAGAAGAGACCAGATTGATCAGCATCGAGCAGTTTGAAGAAATTGGGGTCATTGCCAGAAGAATTATTCCTGGTCTGAGGCTGGAAAAGACTTGCGGTATGTTTAGTGGTTCTCGTTCTATTTGTGTTGAAACTGATGATTTTTGGATCGCGGCTTCGAGCAAAGACCAACGGTTTATTCATGTGGCTGGTATTTCTTCACCTGGCCTATCAGCGGCCCCGGCGATTGCCCGTGAAGTAATCGCGTTACTGAAAAAGCAAACGGAATTAGTAGCAAAGGTGGATTGGGTTAAAGACCAGCCGGTTCTATCGTCTCGATCGTAAGGTAGGCGTAAACGCAAGGGTGGTAACGGACAACCCGCCGGCTGAACGTCTCAATTCTTCGCTATCTCGTTCGGTTCTGCCCGGTTGGGAAAGACGGGCCGCTGGGGCTGTTCTCGAATACCCGACGCAGAGCCCCCGTTTGGTAGGTGAACCCAATCAGTTGTTGGTTCTATGTCTCCGAAATACAACATATAGTGTTAATCCCTTGCATCGGACTAATATTCCAGGTATCCTTGTCCGAAATTATGATGACGACTCTCCAAGAACCATGGGAGCTGACCCGCCGGGAGTTTCGTGTCTTCCAAGGCATCCCTTTTCGCCTGGATCCGGCACACGTTGCTACCTTCTGGGTTCAGGTCCCCAGCTGGATGTCTAAGCATCCCCACTTAGTGGATTCCGAGGCGGGGAAAGCGATAGAGGAAGTGGTCGACCGCGACTTTCCCGAATTAAAGCGGTACGGATGCACGGTGGAACTTTGGACAGTCTATCGCCGGGATTTTCGAGCCACGGAATCTCAATATCGTTTCGAAGAAGCGAACGGTTGTCGCGTTTGGGTCACCGAACTCGAGCCTGATGGATTGCCATTGTTACAAAGGTCGTCGTAATCCGCTGGTTGAGATCCAGTCGTTCGGGCGTGCGGTTTGCACCTACCTGTCTCTGGTTTCGCTGGCCATGATC
>JAFAVN010000243.1 GCA_019242435.1 Verrucomicrobiota bacterium
CGGCTCTCCCACGCGCTGATCAAGGGAATCGTAGATTATATCGATACCGATACGGCCGAAGCTCTGGAGAAATATGGCAAACCGCTGGCGGTCATTGAAGGGCCACTAATGAGCGGGATGAGCGTGGTTGGTGATCTGTTTGGCGCCGGTAAAATGTTTTTGCCGCAAGTGGTGAAGAGCGCCCGCGTTATGAAGAAATCGGTGGCTTACTTGTTACCGTTCATGGAAGCGGAACGAGCGGGTTCACCACAGAAGCGCAGCCAGGGTAAAATCGTGCTGGCAACGGTAAAAGGAGATGTCCATGACATCGGTAAGAACATCGTTGGCGTTGTGTTAGCGTGTAATAACTTCGAAGTGAAAGACCTCGGGGTGATGGTGCCTGCCGAGAAGATCTTTGAGGCGGCAAAAGCGGAGCAGGCTGACCTGATCGGCCTGAGTGGCCTGATCACTCCTTCTCTGGATGAGATGGCGCATGTGGCGCAAGAAATGGAACGGCTTGGGTTTTCCGTGCCGCTTTTAATTGGTGGCGCTACCACCAGTAAAGCGCATACTGCGGTTAAGATCGCGCCGCATTATACCGGCCCCACGGTTCACGTCCTGGATGCGTCGCGGGCGGTGAATGTGGTTGGTTCATTGGTCAGCCAGGAAAGGCGTCCTAGCTTTGTCGAAAAGAATCAGCAGGAGCAGGAATCGCTCCGAGACGAGTTTCACCGGAGAAGCGCGGATAAGCGGTTACTGCCAATCGAAGAAGCACGGGCGCGCCGGACTCCAATCGACTGGGAGACCTCGCCAATCGATAAACCGAGTTTTATGGGGCGTCGAGTGATCGCTAATCAATCGCTGGATGAACTCGTGCCTTATATTGATTGGTCACCGTTCTTCCATACCTGGGAGTTACGCGGGCGTTTTCCCAAGATTTTTGATGATCCTCAAGTAGGAGAGCAGGCCCGGCAGCTTTATGAAGACGCTCAGAAGTTATTACAAGACATCGTGAAGGGCAGGTTGTTAGTGGCTAAAGCTGTTTATGGAATATGGCCGGCAAACAGTGTGGGGGACGATATCGAGGTTTATGCAGATGAATCCCGGAGCGACGTCGTCGCGACGTTCCATTTGCTGCGGCAACAAATGCAAAAACCGGAGGGACAATATAACCACTGTCTGGCCGACTTTATTGCTCCTCGAGGACGGCCGGATTACCTCGGCGCCTTTGCCGTAACTGCTGGTCATCGATCGGATGAATTGGCGCGGCAGTTTGAAGAAGATCATGACGATTATAACGCGATTATGACGAAGGCCTTGGCCGATCGTTTAGCTGAGGCGTTTGCGGAATATCTGCATGAACGAGTCCGGCGTGAATGGAACTATGGGTTAACCGAGCAGTTAACCAAGGAAGAACTAATCCAGGAAAAATATCGCGGGATCAGACCGGCTGCCGGCTATCCGGCTTGTCCCGATCACACAGAGAAGGCAATCCTGTTTGAATTACTCCAGGCTGAAAAGGACGCTGGGATCCGGTTAACTGAGAGTTTCGCCATGTGGCCCGGTGCATCGGTCAGCGGCCTCTATTTTGCGCATCCGGAATCCAAATATTTCGGTGTCGGTAAGATCGACCGGGACCAAGTGTTGGATTATCAGGTCCGTAAGTCGATGCCATTGGAAGAAATCGAGCGCTGGCTAGGGCCTAACCTTAACTATGTGCCGGAGAAGGTGACGGTTAAGAGCTAGAGGTTGGCAGGTAGTGGCGACTGTCCCACTACATTGCTGAAGCAACCATGCCCTTGGATACCACTTTAAGGTGACGGATGAACTCCTGCCTCGAAACACAGCCGCCAGGCGGGCATCGATTTTGAGATCTGCTCCTTCTATGAATGGAATCCGCCCTGGCGGTTTGAATGCCCTTCCAGGACGGGTTTGGATTGCGATCTAACCCAGGGCTAAAGCACCTGGGCTCCCGCATAGAGCTGCTGCGCGGCAGAATCCAACGGCCAACTGGCAGCTGGCAATTGTTAACCACGAGGGGCCTCTATCGAAGGCGTCAGCGGTTAACTGTCAACGACCGGTTAATTCGTTAGGGAACCGTCTCTACAATAATGACGGGACGCCACACACGGCAGCCGTGATACCAGTACCAGTGTCCGCCGCAGTGGTGGTAGTGATACCCGCACCAGTGGTAGCCGCAGTGATAATACGGATGAGCTTGGGCAGCCGGCGCCAAAGCGCCAAAACCGGTGACAGCCGTTACGATGGTAAAAATGAGTTTTCGCATGGTAGTTGTTTTTTCTCTTTTATTGGTGATCGATTGATGAGAGCCGGCATTGGTTTAAGCAGTGCCGATGCCAGAACGAGGTGAGGACGGGCGAACGGTTATTTATCGAGGCGAATGGTCAGCGGATGGCCTCAGTTGTGACGGAGATTGCCTGAGGCTATTATCTAAAGAGAGAACCGAATTCCAATTTCGGAATGGCGCTGACCGAAAATGGGAGCGAGGACGCTATGATTTTAGCCACTGCGCGGCAAAAACCGGCCCTGTCAACTGAGAACCGTGAAGTGCGAACCGTAAATCATTAACCCTCTACCTCGAACTCCACCAGATCGGCATAATTTTGCCGGCGACGGATCAAGTGAGCCTCAGTCCCGTCGACTAATACTTCTGCTGGCAATGGCCGCGAGTTATAATTTGATGCCATGGAGAATCCGTAAGCTCCGGCGCTCATGATTGCCACCAGATCGCCCGCCTGGCAGTCGGATATTTCCCGATCGAGAGCAAAAAAATCACCGCTTTCGCAGACGGGTCCTACCACATCCGCCGTGACAATCGGCTGTTTCGGGTTCCGCGCAACCGGCACAACTTCGTGATAGCCCTCGTAAAGAGCAGGTCGAATTAGATCGTTCATACCGGCGTCCACAATCACAAACCTTTTGGCTGTCGTTTGCTTCACGTAGAGCACCTGGCAGAGTAATACGCCGGCATTTCCCACCAGAAATCGGCCTGGCTCGAGGAGCACGCGAACCCCGATTCCCTTCAGCAAGGGTACTACTGCAAAGACATATTCTTCGATTGTCATCCCGCCTTTGGTCGTGCTATCCGACCACCACTGTTCGTTACCGCTCTCCAATGAACCGCGGTATACTATGCCGATGCCGCCGCCGATGCTGAAGAACTGGATTTGATACCGGTCCCGCAGACGTTTGACCAGCGGCACCAGCTTTTCTAGTGCCTCGACAAAGGGTCCGCTTTCAGTAATTTGCGATCCGATGTGGGTTTGTACCCCCACAATCTTCACATGGCTCAGAGCGGCCGCCTGCTCGTAGAGAAGTTCAACCCGATCGAGACCAATGCCGAACTTATTCTGACTTTTCCCGGTCGAGATATATTTGTGGGTGGCAGCATCAACATCGGGATTGACCCTTAAAGCAATCGGCGCCGTTTTCCCAAGGGTTTTGGCCACGGAATCTATGGTGAAGAGTTCTTCTTCCGATTCCACATTGAAACTGAGAACGTCGTTGTGCAGCGCGTAAGAGATTTCTTCCCGGGTCTTACCAACGCCGGCAAAAGTGCATTTGGAGGCTGAACCGCCGGCAGTGAGAACTCGGTAAAGCTCGCCTCCCGATACGATGTCGAACCCGGCGCCGACCTCAGCCAGGAGGTGTAACAGCGAAACGTTCGAATTGGCCTTGACCGCATAACAAATTTCATGATCGAGCTCTTTAAGCGCACTATCGAGCCTTCGATAATGGTCTGTTATCGTGCGCCGGCTGTAAACGTACAGCGGTGTGCCGTAGGTCTCGGCGACCCGGGCTAGATCAGTGTCTTCGCAAAAAAGCTTGTTCTCGCGGTAATGAAAACTGTGCATGGAGCAGGAGAGGAAAGGGAGTGGTGGAGTAGCAAAGTAACGGAGTTACTGAAGTGGTGGAGTGCTGCAGTGCTAGAGGAGCTTGCCACCACTCTATTACTCCGATCCCGAATCCATCATACGAACAATCCTGTCTGGTATTGACAGGCTTTCAGCGTGTTTTGCATCAGCATGGCAATAGTCATCGGGCCTACGCCGCCGGGGACGGGAGTGATCGCGCTTGTCTTCGGCGCGACTTCGTCGAAAGCCACATCGCCGGTCAACCGGACACCCTTAGGACGACTGGAATCGCGAACCCAGGTGGTGCCGACATCGATCACAACAGCGCCTTCCCGGACATAATTTGCTTTGACGAAGGCCGGTTGGCCCATGGCCGCGACCAGAATATCTGCGGATGAACAGATCTTTGGCAAATCATAGCTTCGGGAATGCGCCACTGTCACGGTGGCGTCGCCGCCCTGGGCCTTT
>JAFAVN010000313.1 GCA_019242435.1 Verrucomicrobiota bacterium
AATACGTGTTTCGTCGAGGCGGATCAAAAAAACCCAGTCTGGTGACCACCACCTGGGAAGGCTATAAGAAGGCGGGTCCTCTGCTTATCTCAACAGAACACCGTGGCACGGCGGATGGCGGGCAGTTACATCTTTTCTTTTCGGATGTGGCTGTCAAGGTGACAGGATCGGATAAATGGATAAACGCTCAATAGAGCAAGATGGCTGGTTTGGATTGATGACGTTGTTTGCACGAACAAGTCCGGAACCCACGCCGCTGCGAGTATGCGAAGTGAGGAGTGGGGCTATTCCGAATTCGATATCCTGAATCAAGTCTCTCCCATGTTGTCCCGACTCCTACCGACGATGAAATCGCCCGGTCTAGTTGGACGATATTCCTGGTTTTGGCCGGCTTTAACGTTGGGATTGGCGGCAGCGGCGTACCTCTTTGCGGCGAGTTGTCTGGACACGCTGACCTGGGATGGCGGGGGCTACGTCTTCAATACTATCCAGCGAGGACGTCCGGCGGTGCCTTGCTCTCGATATAGTGATTATCCACTGCTGGGCGTCGTGGCTTTGCTTAGCCAGTTCGTCTCCGACTCGCACTGGCTAGCAATGGTTCAGGGGTTGGTAATAGCGATCCTCCCCATGGGAAGTCTGATACTCAGCTTCCGATTTCTGAGCGGGCCGCGGTTGCGGCCACTTCGAATATGGCCGGTCTTAGGGATTCTATTGAGTGCATTACCAGGACAGATTTTCCTAGTGGCCGAGGCGATCCCAACAGCCCAGATCGCCTGGGCTATGTGGGCGATCATCGCGGCCGATCTTTCCATAACGAGTTTCATCTGGTTGAGTGGCCTCGTCCTCTATCTATTCTTTCTTCATCCTACGGCAGCCTTGGTATATGCGGTTAGCGGGGGGCTGCTTTTACTCAAATCTCAAGCCTGCCAGAAACGGGCAGTGTGTCTACGGTTAGGAACGGCGCTTTTTGTCTTGGCTGCAATTCGGCTTTGGTATGCTCTGGTTATCGCCAATAGTTATGAACGAGGCGAACAGACGTTGGAAAAAACCTATCAAACATTTCTTGACGCGCGGGCGGCGTTGGTCTTCGTGCCATTGGTTTATCTGTTAGCGTTTACTATCCTGATGAATTTTAAAAGTAAATCAGTCTGGCGTCGCTGGATGGAGACAGGTAGGTCTCCGAGATCGGGAACAGTTAACCGCAAACTGCGAACCGGGAGCTGCGAACTGAGAACCGGAGGAAACGGGACGAGATCGACTAGGATCTCTAATTCTTTTTCGTTCTGGGCAGGTACCGCCGTGAGCGGCGTATTCTTAGCTTACGGGCTGGGTTGGGCGGCTGATCCGTCTCTGTGGGCAAGCGCGTTCGGCTACCGACGATTTGTTCTCCTGACGACCATTCCTTTACTCTGGCCCGCGATACTGCATTGGCGCCGTTGTCAGCTCAATCCACCGGCAAGCGAATTCAATGGCGGCCGGCGGACAGGGTTGGTCGGGGCATGGCAAATGGCGGGACTCGCGGGAATTTTTTTGTGGATATTTGCTGTTCAATCCCTGAGCTGGCGATCTGAATTAAAACGGTTTATATCCGATCTCGATCGGGCTCCTAAGCCGGTAGTCACTTCGGACGACCTGCCCTGGATCGCCGGGTCATCGTTGAACCATTGGGCTTCCACGCAATTAAGTTGTGTGCTGCAGGGGAGAACGGTCAGGAAACTTTTTGCCCTGCATGGCACAGACGTGCAACGCAGATCGATATTATTATTCGCTGGTACTTGGTTTAACGAGAGGGACCGATGGTTTGAGTTTCAGCTTGAACCCGGTGGGGACGAAGTATTCGCTAACCATTAGTAACGCTCGCCAGTTCGCCGCTCAGCACCTGGTGCCGGTCGGAATCGTGACAAAATTGTAACTATTTTCGCAATGCGCCGCTTGCGATCCTGCCTCAGATACGAGGCAGGATGCTTCTTACCGAGATTTCAAAACTGACTAAATGGTTGAAATCCGGGAATTATGTTGGCGGTGCCTGCATTGCGATTGCGTGTTTCTTTGGTTCAGGAGCAGTAATTGCCCAGATTCCTTCGGCGTCTCCTAAGCAAGCCGTTCAGGCCAACTCACCTGCAGATCCGGACGATCAACAGGTGCTCAGCAGAGTGATTGTTACGGGATATGTGGTACCACGCATCGGTGAAGGACCGCAGCCGGTTATGACGCTTGACCGAGATTTTATTAGTAAACAAGGAGACCAAACGGTTGCCGATGTGTTGTTGAGGATCCCGCAGAACTTCGCCGGTTTCACTCCAGCGTTAGATGCAGGACAAAGCACGGCCGAAGGCGGTTCTGCAGTTAATCTCTATGGATTGGGCGCGAATGCCACCCTTGTCCTGATCGACGGCCATCGACAAGCGAGTTATCCTTATGCCCAATTCGGGACCGAGAGCTTCGTTGACCTCAATTCTATTCCGTTGGCCGCGGTGGACCGGATCGAAATTTTGAAGGACGGCGCGAGCGCCATCTACGGCTCGGATGCGATTGCCGGAGTGGTCAATATCATTTTGAAGGACGAATACGATGGATCGGACTTAAAGTTTTACTATGGGTCAAGCCGGTACGGCGACGATAACGTTTACCGTGTGTCTGCTGTGAGTGGATTCAGTGAGAGACTCGGCGAGAACTCGAAAATCAGCATTCTAGCCACATTCGACTTTTATGGTCAGAGCCCCGTCGAGGCAGAAAATCGGTATTACAGTTCCCAGCTGCAACATTCGCAATTTGGCTCTTACTTTGATCAGGCTCTAACGGATAGTACGGCCGGCTATTTCGGCGATGCGGCTGGTAACACCTACACAGTAATCCCAGGAACGACCGGGCCGTCCATTACTAAGAGCGATTTTATTGTCAATGGGCCATCGAACTCGCTGCTGACTGTAAAAAATATTCAGCTAGTTCCTCGAGAAGAGCGTTACGGCACCTACCTCAAAATGAAGTACGAGCCTACGAACTGGTTACGCTTATACGAAGAATTTTCCTTTCAACGGAATGAGGAGGTCAACGCGGATTACGCCTCGCAGCCCACGCAGGCTGATCCGATCGTGATACCGGCGAATAATCCCTACAATCCGTTTAGGATTCCCTTGTTTCCTCTAGGGCAAACCCTTTGGGAGGTCGGAGCGCAGTCGCAGGACGCCGTGGTTAAGACCTATCGGACGTTGTCAGGGGCGACCTTTTTTTTGCCCATGAGCTGGACCATCGATTTCAGTTTTCTTTACTCAGAGAGCGACGGTACTGCCAATAGTTCGAATGAAGTGGCTGACTCGAAGTTGAACGAAGCGCTGGCCGGTACCCTCCCTGGGTATGCGGGCCAATTTTACGATCCATTCGCTGATCAATTGGCGATCGCCCATCCTAATGGAGCGCTGGCGAACGGCATTCGGATTACGCAGTTCCAAGATGTCAGAAGTGACCTCTTGACGTGGGCGATACGGTCCGGGGGCGAATTGTTCGATTTACCAGGAGGACCGGTCACGCTCGGATTAGGCCTGGAATACACCAGTAGCGATTATGTTTCGCGAGTCGATCACTTTACCGCAACCCTTGATGTGGTCGGTTTAGGCGCCGCCATCAATGGCGTTGGCAAGCGTTATGTCGACAGCGCGTATTATGAGCTCACTATCCCGATCATAGGCGAAAAGTGGTCTTGGCCGGGGGCCCGCTCCTTGATATTTGTCGCATCGGAACGCTACGATAATTACAGCGATTTCGGTGCGACGGAGAAACCGAAACTCTCGCTGCTTTACAAACCATTCGACGATCTCACCTTTCGTCTAAGTTATTCGGAAGGCTACCGCGCTCCGGCGTTGACCGAATTGTTCAGTGGCACCTCTTTTGTGTTTGAGGATCTGGTTGATCCAAAGAATCCCGGTTTGGGCGAGCAGACCTATGAAGTGCGAACCTCGGGAAATCCTCATTTGAAAGCGGAGACTTCGTACGGCTATTACGCCGGTGCGGTCTGGTCGCCGGGTGCAACTGATCCAGAACACAACTGGTGGGGCTGGGCTAATGGATTGAGCGCTTACATTGAATATTTCCAGATCCAAAAAGGAAACGACGTCAGTCTGCTGCCTGCTCAGCAGCTATTGAACGAGGAGAATTTTTTCCCAAACCTGGTGACTCGAGAGCCGAATGGCACAATCAAATATATCGACGACCCTTTCGTGAATCTCGGCGAGGTATTGGTGGATGGGATCAGCTTCGGAGCCAGCTATTCGACCAAGGAGTATGGCTGGGGCAAAATCGACCTCGAGACGGACTGGACGTATCTTTACAACTATGCGGTCCAGCCGATAAACAACAATAGCGCCATCGTTTCCGGCTTTGGGCCAATTAGCTTGCAGCCTAGTCCGGTCATCCCGGAGCAAGGCACCTGGACATTACCGGAAATTAGATCTACCTCTAGCGCTTTCTACACGAAGACGCTCTTTGGCATCGATACTTTTAGGACCGGTCTTACGCTGAATTATACCGGTCCAGAACACGACGTGTTAGATAACTTCTACGGAGTTTTAGCCGGAGCACAGGTGCAGCCGAACGGTTTGGTGCACGAGGTCGGCAGTTTTACTACTCTCGATTGGCAAATTTCTTACGAATTCGGAAAACCGGTACAAATCACGCCGGAGACGCCGCAACCAGGTTATGGAAAAGACGGCAAGAGGTTAGCTGGAGAACCCGCTATTGCGCCCAAGCCCGAAGGAGCACACAACAGCTCGATCCGATACTGGTTAGCGGGCAGTAAGATCACTTTTGGGATCAACAACGTCTTTGATACGCCGCCGCCATTTGCCGATACCTTCTTCGGCTACGATCCTCAGACCGCCAACCCGCTCGGGCGATTCTTTTACTTTGAACTTGAGAAGAAATTCTGAACCGCGAAGGCACGAAGACTAAAGCGCGGATAAAAACGCGGATAGACACGGATGGAAGCAAGCGCGCGACGGCGAGTATTCCGGTCCATATTTGTGGTTC
>JAFAVN010000558.1 GCA_019242435.1 Verrucomicrobiota bacterium
CCGCGATAACTGAAGCATGCAATCAGTCTATTTATGGGTGGGCAACTGGCAAGGGAACCCATGAACTAGGGCAAGAATCTCGGCGCGTCCAGTGCTGATCATTTCCATTTCCTGGATCTTTTCGCGCCGGATTCAAACCTTCAGCGCTGACCTGTTTGCCTCGGTCCGGGCCGCACGTCCAAGGCTCGAATCCGGCGCGAGAAAGCTGTTCGATGTGCCAGACCCTTAGCGCGGCGAGATTCTCGCCCCACCATCATGGGCTCTGTCGGAAGCACTAATTGAGCAATTTCAGGCCGGTGCCCGACGCACGATTCGAGAAGGCGCTGCGGTCCAGTACTCCTCTGCTCCCTCACTCCGGGTTGCCGAATCGAGGACCAGGACGACGAGAAAGAGGACGACCCGGAACGCGGAACCCCTTTGGCACAAAGCGCCATCTGCGGATATCCTCCTCCGAAAATGAAGCGATTCCTCCTGGTCAACCTAAATAACACTTCAACGAAGCTAGCGCTCTGTGACGGCGACAGGCTCTTAGGCAAGAAGGACGTTCCAACGAAAAATCTAAGTTTTCAGTCCGTTCGTAGGGCTCTCGGGAAATGGAGTTTCGACTTGGCCTTGGTGGGATCAGTGGTGCCCGATAAGACTGGCATTCTCCGCCGATTCATCAAATGCCCGCTCAAGGAGGTCGGGCCTGAACTCGACCTGGGAATCGGGATCGATTTTCCTCGTCCTGACACGATTGGGGCGGATCGGATCGCGAACGCCGTCGGCGTGAGTCATCGCTACGGTGCGCCTGCCATTGTGGTCGATTTCGGGACGGCGGTGACCTTCGATATCATTGCCAAGAATGAACATTACATTGGGGGCGTCATTGCGCCGGGACTCGGAGTGATGACCGATTATCTATATCAAAAGACTGCGCTGCTCCCGAAGATCGATCTGGAGGAACCTAGGGATGTTATCGGCAAGTCGACCAAGGACGCGATGCTGGCAGGCGCCGTGTACGGCTACCGCGGCTTGGTGCGGCAAATCGTTACCGAGATCGTGGCTAAACTCGAGGGCAAAGCGAGAATCGTTGCCACCGGCAGCTATGCGGCCCTGATTGCTGCCAAACTTCCGGAGTTGCAAATCGTAGATCCAGACCTCACTCTGGAAGGGCTACGCATCATCGCAACTCGAAATTTCCGCTCATGAGCGCATTAACGGCAATCGGATTCGATTTTGGCGCAACTACGATCAAGACCGGCGTTGTCCGGGACGGCGTCATACTGGAGAAGGGCAACGTGATCGAGACCCGTCAGGACGGGGATACCGGGGCTTTGATCGGCGAGATGATCAAAGAGATCCAGTCTTTGAAATCGCGGTATCCAGAAGTTGTGGCGGTAGGATTCGGAGTACCGGGCATTATCGATCCGGTAAAGGGAATGGTAATCCGCCTGACAAATGTGACAGGGTGGAGCGATATCCCGTTGCGCGCGACCATCCAGTCCGCCACCGGACTGACCACCAATCTGGAAAACGATGCCAAAGCGATGGCGTATGCAGAGTGGAAGCATGGCGCCGGCGCTCAGGTACCAAACGTTGTCTGTGTCACGTTAGGCACTGCCGTCGGAGGCGCTCTCATCCTGAACGGAAAACTGTATAGGGGAGCCAATTTTGTGGCCGGTGAGATCGGCCAAATGTCTATCGACTATCAAGGCGTCGATTTTGTCTATGGAAACAAAGGCGCTTTGGAAGCTTATGTCGGTCATTTCAAAATCGCGGAGCGAGCTAAAGAAATCTACGCTGCGGCCGGTAAGACGATCAACGACGAAGAGGCAGATCCGAAGAATCTATCGGCGGCAGCCGACCGCGGTGACGCTCTAGCGGAGGCGGTCTGGAAAGATATAGGGCTCAAATTGGGCGTAGGATTAATCAATGTTATCTGGCTGGTCAACCCACATCGAATCGTGCTCGGCGGCGGGGTATCACAGGCAGGGGAGCGATTGTTTGGCCATATTCGCGAAACGATCCGGACCCGTTGCGCTAAGACGTTCTGGGAAAGGCTGGAGATCGTCTCGGCAGCCTTGGGAAATGACGCCGGTATCATTGGCGCCGCGACTTTAGCCTTAGAATCAGAGTTTTTGCCGGCGCCCCTTGCGCTCGATGCATCTTTAAGGAAATAATTGAGCATGTCCCTTTCACAGAGAGCAGCTAAAGCGGCCGAAATCGCTCGGGAGCCGCACCTATACAAGATCTGTGAGGGCTGCGATTCAATAGTGACCGAGCGAGCTGCTACCTGTCCAAATTGTCACGGGTACCGATTCAATGCAGATCCAGCAGCCGTGGTACAGCAAGCTGAGATCCTCGGTTCCCGCGAGAAAACCAGCGTGTTGTCCGAGGATTTATTGTAGTCCCGGTGGCGTCCCGGTACGCAAGTCAAGATAAACAACGCACTCGGTTTGCGCCTGTGATATTCCAAAGGTCCCGACTGGCCGGAAAGGCGGTACGGCTATGGCTCCAACGAACGTTCTGGTAACAGATAATTCTGCACGTAATCAGTAACAGCGTCTTCCAACGGAAACTGCGGACCCTTGAATCCGAGATCCAACAATTTCTCAATCGTTGCTTCTGTGAAATATTGGTAATGGGCCCTGAGCGACTCAGGCATCTCTATAAACTCGATGTTGGGCTCCTTGCCTAGGGCGCGAAAAACGGAGTTTGCCAGGTCGAGCCAGGTTCGAGCACGACCAAACCCTAGATTGTAGATCCCGCGAGCGGACGAATGTGTCCCCAGGAAAATCGTCATTTCTACCGCATCCTTTACGTACAGGAAATCACGCTTTTGCTCACCATCCCCGTAATCAGGCCGATAACTTTTAAACAATTGGATTTTCCCGTTAGCTTGCACCTGCTGGAAGGCCTTGTGAACGACGCTGCGCATCTCGCCTTTGTGCCCCTCGTTCGGTCCAAAAATATTAAAGTATTTCAGGCCGACCGAATGCTCCAGGAGGCCGTGGCGAGCGGCGTAGAGATCGAAGCGATGTTTGGAGAACGCATAACCATTCAGCGGCCGGAACCGGTCGAGTACCTTCTCAGTGTCGTCCATGCCCGCCGACCCGTCACCGTAGGTCGCGGCCGAGGAGGCGTAGACAAACCGGAGACGCCGGCCGAGAGACCACTCTGCCAATAGCTTAGTGAACTCAAAGTTATTGCGCATCAAATAACCAAGATCTTTCTCGGTTGTGGCGGAACAAGCGCCTAAATGGAAAACCGTCCGAACATCCTCTAGCGAGTCGGATTCCTTCTTCACTCGGTCAATTAGCTCGTCTGGAGGAATGAAGTCATCGAAACGAAGGGGAACTAAGTTGCGCCATTTTCCATCACTGGAAAGTTGGTCGCAAATCAAGATATTATCGAGGCCTTGCCGGTTGAGTGCCCAGACCAATGCGCTACCAATGAAACCGGCTCCCCCGGTCACCAGGATTTTGCCTTTCGTCAAGTCGATCACTGTTTAGATTCTTCCATTGAACCGGATTTTGCCCGGTTGGCAAGCCGGTTGCCGATCTATGCGCTGGATCATTATCGTGGCGGCTGCCTGTTTGCTAGTAGGACTTGCGCTCTTTCTGTTTCGGCGGCCGCCTGCCAAAGAACCCGATTTAAGTCCGTTAGCAACCAGTTTGCGAGAGCGGATGGACACGTTGCTGAACGCGCCAAGCCTATCCAGCTCGACCATAGAAATCTCTGTCCTGAAATCCCAGCTCAATGCGGAGATCGACCGCGTAAAAATCCTTGCTGTGAAACTAGGTGGTAGTGCTGTCACGAAAGAGCCAGTGGTGGGGCCGGTCACCGAGTTGATTGCGGAGATCCCCGAGGAAAAACAGAAGATTTTCAAGGACGCCGTCCAAGACGGACTTAAAGATGTGCCAGATACCGGGCCGACAGTCTCCAGCAAAAAGTTGGTCGTAACGGTGCAGATTAAGACTCAGAGTTAAATCGATGTTTCTGCTCGTCTTTGCCTTGCCGGAAGAAGCTCGAGTGGTCCGGCGCAGGCTCCGGCACGCGAAGTCGGACGGCGGCGGTTGGCGCGGCGTGTTGGCCGACCGGAAGGTCGCTATCCGGTTTGTTGGAATTGGCGGGACCGCGGCAGACAAACTCGAACCGGCACTTCTGGAGCTGAAACCTCGACTTATCCTCAGCTCGGGATTCGCCGGCTCGACCCGATCATTATTGGAACCGGGTGATTTTGTTCTGGCCACTAACTACTCAACCGCCAAACTAGGCGCTCAACTGATGCAGCAAAAGATTATCGACGCTGCCGGAGTGTTTACCCACGTCGCAGCCGTAGCGTCCGTGGAAGATAAATGGGCGTTAAACCGGTCGCAGAAATCGGTCGCCGTAGATATGGAGTCTGAATCCATTGCCCGCGTTTGCTGCCGGACCAACACGCCGCTGCTAACCGTGAGAATGATCTCCGACGGGATCAACGAAACCATCCCGGAAATCTTCGTCCGCAAAAAGGCGCCGCGGGCCGGTGAGCTCGCCGAGGCGATCCACTTTGCAAGCCGGATGCTCCGCCTGACCTGCAAGTTAGCGGACCGGCTAGAGAGTGTCGTATCCGTACTTTGAAAGCTCGCTCCAAGGTCGCTACTGATTTGTCATAGCGAGTTTCGTACCCCCAGCTCTAGCCCATGACGCGAAATAGATTGGCGGCTCCGATCTTTTCGCCGCGATGTTTTGGATATCAGCAGGTAAAAATTGTGAATCCGATCCTCGGCCTTATTTCGGTTAACAACTACAAAGCATTTTCCCTTTTGAATTTGAACTTCATTTGCCATCTTGTAATCGGATGCTCGACCTGACACGTATTGAGGCTGCGACCATTGAAGACTTACCGGCTTTAGCGCGACTTCTGATGGATCTCTTTGCTACCGAACCGGATTTTCGCCCTGATTACAATGCGCAGATTCGGGGATTACGTTTGATTCTGGAGCAACCCAGCCGC
>JAFAVN010000570.1 GCA_019242435.1 Verrucomicrobiota bacterium
GATTCCAGAGATAAGGTAGTCGCTAGCCAGAAATTGAAGGCTGCAATCAAGCACTGGGTATTTCCTGGAGAAACGATTCAGGAAATGCATGATCGGGTAATCCACAACATGTCCTGTAAAGGAAAGAATTATACAGCTAACAAAGACTAAAAGAGAAGAAACGGCGACCAGGCGCGTTTTTCCTGGGCCGTGACTTATGTTATCCGATGTGACACGAGGTCTGTTCGCGTCGTGTTCAGATGATTGCTGCCGTGGTTTCATGGGCTCGAGCTAGCGTCTCTCCCCATAAATAGCCTAGCTTTCGCCGCAGCACGAAGTTCAACATCTATACGCCGGAATTGGCAGTCATAGACTGCGCCGAGCAGCATCACTTTTACCCGCGCTCGGGCATTGGACGGTTTAGCCGGTGGGGCGAACACCGGAGGTGCATACTGAAAATTCTGAGGATTGCAATTGTCCAACTTTAGCTGATCAAACCGCTGGACCTTGATGGTCGCGCCATACTTGAGTGGAGACCGGGATCGTCAATCCGGATTGTTTCTCCAGACCATTGATCCAATTGCGAGCCGATTGCTCACACTCGGCTTCCGCAGTTCGATCAGATGCCTCCGCTCTGCCAAAAAACACCCGCCGGCAATGGATCTTGCCGTCCGACATGGTGACGAGGAACTCGACGATTGCCATGCCCTCTGCGGCAGCGTTAGCCTGAGCTTCCGGATTAGGAGCCAAGAAAGCCAGTTTTGCCGATAAAAATTTAATTTTAGGCTGTTCCTTTGCCAGCCAGTCGGCAAATGCATCCGGCGCGATACCGGTTTCTTCCCAAAACTTGGGCTCGTCTACCGGCAACTCCGCAGATCGCCTGGTAACGAAATCCCGGTCCAAAAACGAAAGCAGATTGCCGGCTTTAGGGCCATTATCGCGGTCGAGGAGAACCCGATAGATGGCTTTGAACGCGCTCGGCTGGTCGATTGGGGTCAAACGAGCAGCATCAAAAATGGACACCTGTAGTGCGTTCCCCTCCCACTCTGCCGACTTCAGCCGGTCCGACAACAAATGCAAAAACGCGCGTTGGGTTGCCGAAAGCTCCTGCGCACGTTCTGGGAGCTTCTCCTGCAGCCTCGTTTTCTCCTCTTCGGTCGCATAGTTCTCAACCCAGTAATGCGCAGCATGCAGCCGGCGCTCGAGATGTTTGCGCTCCAGTTCGGTAAAAGGCGAGCCCTTGCGCTTTTCGAGCTCCTTCACCGTATCGAGATGAGGCATTTGAATGAGAGCGGTTATTAGCTGGAAATCAGCTAACCAGTGATCCGGTTCAGGATCTACCTCGGACAATTCGTAAACCCGCTTCTCATCCGGAGTGACTCTAGGATCGTGGTAGTACTTGTGCTGAAACCGGTCGAAGTCGTTGAAAAGCTTAATGATGTAACCCTCTGTGGGCTCGAAATTCACCGGCTGGCGCGGCGCCGGACGCAGAAGCAGAAACCGCAAAATCTCAGGAGGCAGAAAGTCAGCCATATTGCGAGCCGTGACACCGATCCCCTTGCTGGAGCTCATTTTGGCACCCCCGACGAGAAAAAATGAATATGGACAATTCAGAGGCGGTTCCTGGCCGAAGATAGCGCGAAGGCAGGCGGCCGCTACGTCACGCGAACCACCCTTGGTACTGTGGTCTTGACCGGCACCTTCGATTGTGACTGGAAAATTCCGCCACTTAGCGCACCATTCCAGCTTCCACGGCAACTTTCCGTTACCACCAAAGGGAGCGATTTTACCACGATAGCCGCATCCTTTGGCCCATTTAACCAGATCTGGCCTGCACTCATAGCTAACCTCTTTACCGTCATAAGCGGTCACCATAGTGGTCCCGATCCGGCCACAGTTCTGGCAGACAACCTGGAAAGGATACCAGTTCTCGGACCGGTCTGATCCGCTCACTTCCTTGTAGATTCGCCGGACGACAGCGGCCTTTTGCAGGATCGTATCGATCACTTCGTCAAAACGGCCGCTCCTGTAGATATCCCGCATCCGATAAAACTCTGAGTGAATGCCTAGCTCGCCCAGAGTGCCCAAAAACTCGGAGGCGTAGTGGTCCGCCATATCGGTCGCGGTGGAACCGGCCGGCGGCGGGACGTCACACAAGGGCATCCCGAGGTATTTTTCGAACTGCTCGGCCTGGCCGTAGGGGATCTCATCAACCGGGTCGTAGTCATCGACCCCGAACTGGTAACGGACCGGGACACCGTTGGCCTTTAAGGTACGAAAGATTGCGTCGTGAATCAGCGGGCCGCGCAGGGCACCCACATGCGCGTGCCCAGAAGGTGTCTTTGAGTCATTGATAATCTGTACTCCCTCAATTCCTTCAACCAGTTCGTCACACCAGAACATGGTTTTAAGTTCGAGGTTTGAGGTTCAAAGTTCAAGGCCCACGAAACTCGGAACGCGGACCCCTAAACCAGGAACTCAAAAACCTTCCAGCAACACGTTTCGGCGAGCGAAGCGTTCGTTGCTTTGACGCCGCAAAATGACAAACCGGTTGTTATTCCCGTACATAGCCCAGGGTCCGGGAGGCACATCCCGAAACTCGACAAACTTCCAATCACAACTATCTAGATTACCGAGACCAAGGTAGTCCCGCACTGCCGGAGAAACGTCCAGACCCGCATTTTGGTTCAGATTCGGTTTTGGCCGGTCGTTACCAAATACATATTGCCAATGATCGGTACGAAACGGACCACAATCTTCCCATTGGGCGTAGCAAATGTGGTTACCATGGCGAATAGCAACCCAGCGACCTTTGAGTACTGACTGGCCATCACGTACAAATGTGTCCTTAAACCAGGGAATCGCTTGTCTGGCTTCAGGCTTTGTATGGCCCCCTTCCACGTCATTGTACGGTAGCGCGACATAAAACGGATTCTGCCGCGGCATAAAACTGATCGGGATGAAATTCCTGCGAAGCTTCAACTGCGGGTCATCATAACCCCCATAGTTGAAGGACCAATTCGGGTCCCACGAACTGCAGTCGTTCGGGACCGGATTATTGGCGGTTGGATGCTCACCGATCCAAAAAATGGTGGTCATGATATTGAGCCGCCAGGGGTAACGCTCTTGTTCGTTGTTGAGGAGCTCTAGTCTGCCTGTAGAATTTACTGCCTCCGGCCGCAGCCCGGTATCAAGGGGAGGTGCCGTTGTCGCCAATGGTCGTTTTTGGCTGCCCTGGATCTTGAGAAGACCACTCTCGCGCAGCTTGACTGCGTACTTCGCGTAATCCGTGGTGCTCTCGTACTCAGACTGAGCGGCCCCCGGCCAGACAGCGACGAAGCAGAAACAAATCGAGAGGCTAAAAACGCACACCCGGTTCACGCTGCCGGAGTATAACAGATCTCACAGAAGACGCGAAGATAGTAAGTGTGAAGCGATTGGACAGGGAAGCGGACCATAAAGTGCCCGCCGGGTCATCGCGGAGCCGCCTACCATGATGAGTCCGGCAGAGGCAGAGAATCTTTGTCGCCGTCATCCGATCTTGCGACATGCAAAAAGAATAAACCAATACCTGCTGCACCTTGCATTAGCCCGGTTTGCGCCAGCAAGTTGTCGGGCTCTATCCGGTTCTCGGCCTGAGTCCATTTCAGTCCCCCGCCTTCGGGCTCCGCGGCACGGCTTAGATACTCAGCTATTCGCAAGGCGAGTTGGCGATCGGATGGCTGTTTCGACGCCCGAAAACGCGCCAGGAAATATTCGCCCATACCCACAGCCCCACAACAGCGACTGACGTTGTCCCAGTAGCCGCGCGTGTGGTGTTCCGGAACCCCTAAGTCGATCATGGTTTGGGCCGAAGCGTCGCAAAGCCTCTGCCAGTCCGGATCTCGAGTCACTATAGATAGTTCATGGAAAAATCGCCCGGTACCCGCGGGCCCATGGCACCAGCTCAAGTAAAAAAGCGTTTCGCCGCCCGGTAGATCATGAGGAATCAGGCATCGGCTCGGCGGATCAACCGAGGCGATCGACTGCAAATAGTGAGCGCCATCAAGAGCGGCCACTAAGAACCTATTTTCGCCGGTTTCCTCGTAAAGTCGCAGTAGAAAAAAGGCAATACCGGCGGTGCCATGGGAGAAATTTGGATATTGTCGTCCGCTCTTTAACTCGTGAAACCAATAGCGTCCATGCGAGGTCGTCTGGCCAACGGCGAGGAGATCGGTTCCGGCCTGCACCGCGAGGTCGATCAGGTCCGGCCGTTCCAGCTGGCGCCCAAGAGCCAAAAGAGTCAGCCCGACGCCGGCCGAACCGCTGATAACATCGTTGTCGTTGTTCCATCGTGTTCCTCCGTTCTGATCATGCGACCGTTCAAGCGCCAAGCGGCCAAGCGCCCGAGAACAACCGGCAGCGGCAGCGGGATCTTCCGGAAATTGGGCCAGTGAGAACGCGATACCAGCTAATCCGTCATAAAGACCATATAGCTTAAGGTCAGAGATATTCTTATTTAGGAATCGCGCGCCACGCTTGATTGCTTCGGCATACTCCGGCCTGCCTGTAGTTTGATACAGTTCTCGGAAAAACAGAAGGATCCCGGCGTTGCCATAATAAAGGTTACCTTTGTCCTCCGGCGATAAGTCACTTCGACTCGGAAAGTAGCTTCCTCCATCGTTCGGTACCTGCACTTCGCGGGAAAGGGTCCAGTCGCCCGCTTGCGTCGCGATTCTAAGAAACTCCTCTCTATCCGGAGTCGAACTGGCCGGACCGATGCTCATCGAAAGTAAGAAAAAACCAAAGACTCCTCCCCAACCGCGACTGAAAACGCAACTGAGCTGAGCGGCCCGGATTTGTTTCATATGGCCCGGCTGGCTATCACCAGGAGACATCCCATCAAGATCAGACCGGCTCCCACGAGGCCGGGCGTGCTCAAGTGAAACTCGCGCAAAAAAACAGCACTGAAAAGAATGATAAAAAGCGGATAACTGATCTCTAAAAGAGAGGCTAAAGTCGCGTTCTTTTGATTGATCGCGAAACCATTAAACAGGTAAGCGCCAGTACCGAAAATCAGATACAAAATCACTAACCCAATAATCGGCCAGCTCTCGCCTAGTTTCGCCCAGTTCTGTCGCGGGTACAGCATCCAGAGTATGGCGGCAACCAGGAATCCGTTGGCTAAGCTGAGGAAGGAAAACGCGGCGGCAAAATCTACTTTCCGAAAAAGCGTTTCCATCAAGACATATTGCGCTCCCCAACAAGCCGCCGATAGAAGGGCATAGATCCACCACGCCATGCGACCGTCGTACCGATTTATTACATCGGCAGCAACCTCGGATTTTAAGAGATTTGCTTGGTTCTCTGCTTCGAAATGCTGGGCGCCGCCTGGCTATCAGCCCTAGAACTAGCAACCTACAAAGCGGCTTCCCTCCAGGCACTAGGGCTGATAGCAACTGCTGGTCGATTCCCGGGAGCCGCCTGCTAGCCGCTCGTGGAATTAGCAGCCTACAAAGCGGCTCCCCTCCAGGCGCTAGGGCTGATAGCAACTGCTGGGCGATTCCCCAGCTTGCGCCCGTCTAGCTTGTTATGCTTGCGCTTGCCTTGTTCTAAACATTCTGGCGCACTGACGTAGGCCTTTATTCCTAGCTCCGTTAGTTGTCGGTAGAGCACGTAACCCAAAGGGCCCGCCTTGTAGACCGCGTACACCTCTTCGGCCCATTGCAATTGCTTGTGGGCATAGAGCAACAGCTCGCTTAAGCCAAAGCGCTGGGCGGCTTGGATAGCGCCATTATCTCGTTTAATCGCCACCTCATAGCTCCTC
>JAFAVN010000015.1 GCA_019242435.1 Verrucomicrobiota bacterium
CCAGGAGATCACGAAACGCCGATTTGAAGTTTAATCGCGGATAGCTTGTAAGAATTTCCTCAAGCAACTGCGGCGGAACCTGATCGATACCCAGGCCAAGAAAGTCGAGCCCGGCGCCCAGATGTACCAAGGCAATTTCAGTCGCCATTCGCGAAGCTATGCCTACCGATGTATGCAAGGCGATCGCCTCCCATACTCGGTCAGCGCGGTCGGATGCCACACGATGCTTCAGACAAAATTCTCGAGCAGCGTCGGCACCGTCCACTTCAAAGCGATTTTCGCCGACATGGGCGGGAACAAGTCCAAGATCGTGCAAAAGGGCTGCGCAAAAGGCAATTTCCTCGTCGATAATCGAGCGGCCGATCCTTCTGACGGCGAGGTTTCCGAAAACATAAGTCCGAACACAGTGATTGCAGATGAATTGTGGCGACGTCACTTCTAACAGATCTACTGCCGCTTTGGCCAGCGCTGTATCGAGGATGCGAACGCCAGCTAGCGATTTCAGACGGGTAATAGTGGCCATCACGAACTCCTCAGCGCTTGCTTGATGCCGAGTCCGCTCTCAGCGGATGACTGCAATGAAAGCGACTCCGATAGTGCCGCGGTGCGACACCGAAGGGTCGTAAAAAGGCTCGCCGCAGCATGTCCAGTCCGTCGAACCCGCAGCGCTGCGCAATCGGCTCATACCTTACGTCGGTATCCTGATTTAGCGGCCCGGCCACATCGAGAATTTGCACGCCCTTGTGGACGACAAGCGAAATCGCCCGAAGTGGCTGCCGTGCAACTTTCACGTGGCGATTGTAATCGGGCTGGAGGATGGCAGCAATGACGAAGATCCGACAAATCCGTCATCAAGTTCTGGAGGATGAAACGTCGGGCGTCGCGCTCGCGCTTAAGAGTGGCGTCCCCACGTATCAAGTCAAAGACGAGGAAGGCAGAACTCGTTTACTGTTTCACCTGACAATTGAGAAAGAAAATCAGGACCGATGGTTTTTCTGGTGACCCGGGTTCGCCTAAATCCCCTCTTCTAGTTTACCCGCTGAAGCGGACGTACTTCCAACAGCCGGCGACAGATCGGGCCGCACGAGTAACGTCTGCGGCATAACCGGCATCCTTCCCTGCCCTCGATCCTCACGGGGGCCCCGCCTATTATATCCTTCGCTTCCAGACGAAGAACATGCAACAGCATATTTTCTCGTTCGTCAGCGAACTGGACGAACTCCGAAATCATGCCCATCTCCCCTTCTCGTCTCATCGTTCATCGTTCTAGGATCGGTTGGTTAACTAGACTCGGAAGCGCTCGATACGAGGGAGCACCTGGGGCTCATCATCAAAGATCAGAACAAGGAGGCCGCTCTGCTGCAGCATTTGGGTTCGATTGCCAATCTGGGACGGGCTTCGGTTCAGGACCTCTTGCCTTCTCTTCCACGCGACAAGGCGGCGCAGCTGGTCAGTTCTCTCCGTTTGGCCGGGGTCGCGTTGGGCGAGGAACGCTCGCGGCTCCTGATGGATACGCCTCTAGCGGTAACGGAACTCTGCGCCGAAATGCGCTTTCTCTCTCACAAATCCTTGCGAGTGGTGCTTGTCAATACCAAACAGGAGCCCATCAAGGTGGTTTCCGTCAGCCAGGGAATGCTCGACGAAGCGCTGGCTCACCCGCGGGAAGTCTTCAAATCCGTAGTCGCCTTTAGCGCTTTCGCTCTGGTTTTGGTGCACAATCACCCAGCGGCGATCCCTCCCCTTCCGAGGCAGATCTGCGGCTTACCCGGCGAAGCGGGTAAAGTCCTTCAACTGCAATTAGTCGATCACGTCATCGTCGGCTCACCCGCTCAAGCTCTTGTGCTTGACCAGGTGAAGGAGAAGCCTTTGACCAGGTCCTAAGCGTCTGCGGGCGAATGCCCGCGATGCCGAATTTTGCTTCCTTCTCCCGGATTTTCATTTTGCGGAACCGCCTAACCTCGTCTTGATCTTCGCAGCAGCAGTCCCACCTCGAAAGAACTCGGCTAGTGCTGTTTTGCCTCCTCTAAAACTGAGGCCACCTCTGATTGTGTGGCGATATGGCTGCTCCCGGGCGGATGTATCATAATTGCGATGCATAGCGAGCCGTTGATGAATTCGAAGGCGATTCCTTGTTTTTCATCGTCATAGACAGTTGGAGTACCATCTATCGGCGCGGCGTTGGGGAACTTGCGGCGAATTTCCTCGAACTCGCTGCCAGTCGATATGCCGTTGGCGGTATGGAAGTAATTTGCTGTAACGCGAATCGAATCAATGGTAACACCGTCTGCTGGTTTTGCATTAATGACACCGTTACTGGTGGTATGGATGAAAAGCGTATCGAAAAGACCGCCGGGTTTAGAAGATTTCCAGACCTGCCGCGTTTGCGACGTTCCCTGATCGATAGCATCAGGCGGAGGAAGATCTTTCAGGGTAGCGGCTCCGTTGGGTCCGAGAGAGGTTTGGCCGATACGCTCCCCCGGCACGATCAAAGCGGAGTCGGAGTCTGCGGCTCCGCATGACCCGCTAAATGCCATAAAAGCTGGTAGGCCAATGAGACAAATCAGTAGAGTTTTCATGTATTTTTGTAAGTGGCGTACGGCCATGTTCCGGCCGGTTCGCATTCAGAAAATGTCGCTATTGGGTTCTTTTCTCTAGATCTCGAAAGGCCAGATTCTAACTGACCCAAACGAAAGAGTACGATCAGATGAAGGCGGCTCCCCCCCACAGCTCTAGCAAGAGTCGGACAGACACGCTGCTATAAAGAAGTCGGCAGTGATAGTGTTATTAGTTACCGCCAGTCCGCTCGACAATCCGTGCCACGCACCATCGAGCCCGACCGCTTGCCGGCCAAGGTAATCACTGAACCGCCGTTTCAGAATTGCCGCACGACGTTGATCTGAAACCTACATCGAGAGCCTTCACCTCCGTGCCGCTCTTGAAGGGTGACTGTCTTTTGTTTTGATTCCCG
>JAFAVN010000209.1 GCA_019242435.1 Verrucomicrobiota bacterium
CTCGGGCCCCTGGCCGCCAACCTCTTAACCGGATCGATAGTAGTGGAAAACATTTTTTCTATACCGGGTGCCGGCGGATTCTTCGTAAACTCGGTCCTGAACCGGGATGGCTTCCTCCTGGCCGGGATCGTGATTGTTTACTGCGTGCTGCTTGTTCTATTCAATCTGTTGGTGGACATCCTCTACGGCCTGCTCGACCGCCGAATCGTGCTCTATGGCTGATCTCAGGTCGCCCTGGGCTAAGTTGCGTCGGAACCCGGCCGCTATCACTGCGGCGGCCATCCTGCTCGCGATCGCGGCCTTAGCGATCGCTGGTCCGGAACTGCTGCCTGCCAACTCCGGTGCCGTGAGCCGGCAGAGCTTTTTGTCGCCTTCCTGGGCACACCCTTTCGGGACTGATTTGAACGGACGAGACCTGTTGTACCGCGTCTTATTAGGAGCTCAAATCTCGCTGCTGGTCGGCATCGCGGGCGCCAGCGTCAGCTTTCTGGTTGGCACCACCTACGGCTTGATTGCCGGTTACCTAGGAGGACGAGTCGACTCGCTGATGATGCGCTTCGTTGATATCCTGTACGCAATTCCGCGCCTGATCTTCCTGCTGGTCCTCATCAGCGCGGTCGACCCGATACTGCGAGGATTCCTGGCAACGCACGGTTTACCGGCTCTGGTGGGCTACTCCAAGATTCTGATATTAATTGCCTGTCTGGGTTGCACCGAGTGGTTGACCATGGCCCGCATTATCCGAGGACAGGTACTCAGTCTTAAGTCGCAAGACTTTATTCTGGCCGCCCGCAGCATCGGCCAGAGCCACGCCAACATTCTCTTCCAGCATCTACTTCCCAATTTAGTCGGAGTTGCCATCGTATATCTTACGTTGACGGTGCCGTCAGTGATTCTGGATGAATCATTCCTGAGTTTCTTGGGGGTCGGTGTCCAGGCGCCGCTGGCCAGTTGGGGACTGTTGCTGAGCGATGCCGCGCAGGTCATTAACCCAATCAAGGGCTACTGGTGGCTCCTGCTCTTTCCCGCCGCAGCCATGTGCATGACCCTGTTGGCGCTCAATTTCCTCGGGGACGGCCTCCGGGACGCGTTCGATCCTCGCTCGAAGCTCGGGCATGACAAATGACAGATGAAAAATTGGAAGGCGCGTCGTATGGGGCAGCCGCCAGGTGGCCGCCGAAACTGAAGGGGAGCCGCCTTGGAGGCCTCTCGCTGTCATTTGCCAGGCCCGTGCTTCAGGCGAGGGCATCTGGACACCCTGCGGCTTCTGGATATCCTCTCGACGCAGTGGCAATGAAACTCCTCGAAGCGATACAGGGCTCCGTCGTGTGCGGAGATGGTGCGATGGGCACAGAATTATTGGCCGCGGGCGTTGGTCTCGATGTCTGCCTTGAACAACTAAACGTCAGCCACCCAGACTTAGTCCGGCGGGTTCATGACAGCTATGTAGATGCTGGAGCTCAGTTGCTCGAGACGAACACTTTCGGCGCTAATGCCGTCCGGTTGGCAAAACACGGCCAGGAGGAGAGCGTTGATGCCTTCAACAAAGCAGCCGTGGCTCTGGCGAGAGCCGCGGCTGCCGGCAAAGACATTTGGGTCGCAGGCAGTGTCGGTCCTTTGGGTTTATTCCCGGACGAGGCCGAGACTTTGCACATCGAACGAGCCGCCGTGTTTACTGCCCAGTTGACAGCACTTCTGGAGGCCGGCGTTGATGCTGTTTTCTTAGAAACCTTCATCGATTTCGAAGAGATCAAGATCGCAGCGGCAGCCCTGCGAAGACTGAGCCAGGACATTCCCTTGATCTGTTCCATGGTTTGCTCAGAAGAAGGGCGATTACCCTCGAGTCTGCCGATTCATCAAGCATTCCGAGAACTCATGAGACTGGGCGCGAACGTGGTCGGCGTCAATTGTGTCACCGGGCCGAACGCCATGCTTCAGGCTTTGCGCAAAATCCCCGCCGATTTTCTAATCAGCGCTTTTCCAAACGCGGGTTACCCTCGCTACCATGAAGGACGCTTCCTTTACAACAATGCCGCTCCAGAATATTTCGCGAAGGCTGCCCGAGAATTTGTGGCGGAAGGTGCTCGTTTAATTGGTGGCTGTTGTGGAGTCGGACCACAACACATTCGCCAAATCGCACAGGCGATTGCCGGTTTGAAGCCGGTGACCTCCAAACCAGTTGTACAAAGGCCGGCCGAACCTTTAGCTCGGCGCCGGCCGGCCGAAACCAGCCTGTTGGACCTCCTGAAAAATGGCGAGACGGTGGTAGTAACTGAACTGGATCCGCCGAAAACTTTGGATTTGGAAAAATACTTCAAAGCAGCTCAGCACCTGGTCGACGCCGGGAGTGACGCTATCACCCTGGCAGACAACTCGCTTGCTATCTTGCGAGTGAGTAATCTCGCGATCGGATCAATTCTTAAGCAGCAATACAACATCATGCCTTTGCTGCACATCAGCTGTCGCGATCGCAATCTCATAGGATTACAAAGCGAACTGCTTGGGATTGCAGCTTTAGGGATTCGCCACATTCTTCCGCTGACCGGTGATCCAGCCAAGTTCGGTGACCAACCGGGCGCGTCTTCGGTATACGACATTAATTCCATCCAACTGATGGAGATCATCTCAGGGCTGAACAAAGGCTACAATTTTTCGGGAAAAACGATCAAATACCCCACCGATTTTGTCATGGGGTGCACTTTCAATCCGAATGCCAAAAATCTCGATGCGCAGGTGGCGCGGCTGGAACGCAAAGTGGCTGCCGGCGCGAGCTATGTCATGACACAGCCCGTTTTTGACCCACAGTTGGTCAAGGCGATGTTTGAGCGGACCAGACATCTCAACGTTCCGATCCTCACGGGCGTTTGGCCTCTGCTTAATGGGCGGCAAACCGAGTTTTTGCACAATGAAGTTCCCGGTATTATTATCCCAGACCCGGTACGGACACGAATGGCCAATCAGGAGGGACAGGCAGGAAGACGTCTAGGCATTGATATCGCGAAGCAAATTATTGATACAGTCTTGGAGTTCTTCCCTGGAGTGTATTTAATCACTCCATTTCTTGCCTATGACACCACCGCCGAGCTCGCCCAGTTCATCCGAGGAAGTTAGTCATAGATTACCCTGGGCGCTCGTCATTCAGATTGGCGGGCTGTTGCTCGCCAGCGCAATCCTCTTCTTAAGCTCACAATACCCGGTTTTAGACTGGATTGGCGATGCCAGAAAACACATTGAAAGCCTGGGACTCTGGAGCGGTATCGTCTACCCGGTCGCTTATGCCATCTGTAATGTATTGCTCTTGCCGGGCGGCGTTCTCAGCATCGGTGGCGGGTTCCTGTTCGGCTTGTGGTGGGGCTTTTTGATCGTGCTGGTTGGCAATTTGCTGGGTGCCGCCGCCGCGTTCTGTATCGCCCGGTGTCTCGGCCGGCGGCGGATTGAAAGGCTGATCAACAATAGCCGCCGTCTCCGCTTGATCGATCATGCGATCGAGAGGCATGGATGGAAAATCGTGGTGCTTTCCCAGCTAAATCCGTTGGCTCCCTCCAGCCTGCTGAACTATCTCTACGGCCTCACCAGAGTACCCTTGCTTCGTTGCCTGGGCTGGGTGGCGCTTGGCCAGACTCCGGGCTTGTTTCTCTATGTTTTCATCGGAACCCTCGGCCAGTTCGGGATCGAAATGGCTCGCGGGACCAAACAACCGGCCCTTCATGATTATCTCGTCTGGGGTGGAGGATTCATGCTGACAATTTCCACAACCTACCTGTTGGGTAGGCTGGCAAAACGAATCCTGGCCGAAGTCGACGAGGAACTGGAGAGCGAAACTTGACGAAGAACGCAGTCCGGCTACCGTACGCAAAGGTTGCTGATCGGATGAACTCCTCCTTATCCGACGATCGGGAAGCCGATATCGTCATTTACCTCGATTACGGCGTGGATTGTGTTTTCGGATATTACAACGATATCCGTCTTAATGAGCAAGGGTTGGTTTTTCGCTCGCGTTGGCGGTTCGACTTAGGAACTCAAATCGCCCTGCGGGTTTGCGCTCAACCGAAGTTACCGGAAGTAACACCGGTTTGTGTTGACCTGGCCGGGATTGTGGTGAGCTGTGACCGAATGTACTGCCGGTCCGTAGCCTACGAGGTGACCTTGCTCTTTGTTGATGAACAACCTGAAAACGGCTGTGAACTCAGCCGGTTAACCAGCCGCCCGGAATTGATGGGGAATCTGAACTGAAGAGCCGGCAGTTCTCCCGGCCGGCCAGGCGCCATAGAACTCGCTTCGCTGTCGCTCAGCGTTTGTGGGAAGTTTAGCAGGCTGTTGAAAGACGCACGGAACGAAAAACCGATTGCCCTTTTTTTGGCTTCCAGCACCAGCGCCGAAGCCGCGACTCACCATAGCCTAAGTTAAGCCTTGAATTTCACGGCAACAGCATGAGCTGCGCGGCTCTTACGGCGATCGGCTAGGTTCTTATGGACGATCCCCCGCTTGGCAGCTTTATCCAGATGCGAGGCGAACACGGCCAGTTCCGCTTCGGCTTCAGTTTTTTCTCCAGCAGCAATTGCGGTATTCAGCTTTTTCTGCTGTGACTTGATCCCAGTGAGTACGGCCTTGTTTGCTAAGGTTCGATTGACCATCTCTCTGGCCCGCTTTGCTGCTGATCGCGTATTTGCCATGACTAAATAAGGACGTAGCCTCTACACCGCCTCGCGGACTCCGTCAAGCTCTGGCGCTGGCGCCACGCCAAAAGACCCGGAGTTGACCCAAAGTTTTCGGATGCCCGGCCCGCAATGACGTGCCCATTCGTCCAGACGCGTGAGATAGGCGGCCTCAGGCCTCGGCTTCCCGTTCCTGATCCCGGTCTGCAGACCGGGGCGGCCGGTTCAACAACGCGTTAAAGACCCGCCGGGGGAGACTATTACCCTGTTCCTCAGTTTCCAGCTCGCCGACTGCTGCCCGTTTTGCTTGCTCCCAAACAGCCGGAAATCCAGGAGACTGCGCCACCATGTACCGCTCCGCACGAGCATAGATCTCCAGATCTCGCTGATGCTTGCGATCCGGCATTTGGCTCAGATTGGCGACCTTCATTCTCAGGTTCTCGTTCTGCGAACGAAGTTCCTGCAAGTCTGCCTTGAGTCGGTTAGTGGCATCGGCTTCGAGCTCCAGTTTGTCCGAAAGATGTCTTCGTAAACGAGCTACCTCGCGGCGCGCGTCCCAAAGCCGCGTCAATAGGAAGAGCATGCCAATTATTCCCAGGAGCACGCCGGCACCCAACCCCCAAAAAAAGTGTTCATGGGCAAAGTCCATTGCAACGACACTAAGAGGCTTTCAGCCTCATGACAAATGACAGATGACAAATGACAAAGTTTCCCAGCAGGGGAGGGAGGGGCCATCCCCAGAGAGGCAACCAGGCCAATTTGTCATCTGCTATTTGTCATTCGCCATACGCTTCATACGGCGAAGGCGTAGTGCCAGGGGGGAGATTTGAACTCCCGACCAAGGGCTTATGAGTCCCCTGCTCTACCACTGAGCTACCCTGGCAAATGTTGAAAATGGAAAGAGGCGAAAATTAGAACAGTTCGTCGCGGATTCAAGCTTCTTCGCGTTACAGGCTTGCACCGACTGTGATTGGAATCGGTACGGGCCCCAAAATAAAGCAGAAATCAACCGGGAATGGACGCGAATCAACGCCAATAAAAGAAGCCCATTTGCGATTTATTTCTGTTTTTCACTCCTGTGTACTCCTCTCGGCCATGGTTACCACTTCCAATCAAACCCTCGGCACCTCGAAAAGAATTTGTCATTTCTCATTCATCATTTCTCATTCCCGGCGCATGCGTATAGGGCTCATCCACTACAACTCGTGGCCCACCGTTGGCGGGGTCGAGACCGTTCTCAGGCAACAGGCAGTTCTGATGGCTGCGGCCGGACATGATGTGACCATCATTTGCGGATCAGGCAAAAATTTTGCCGCTGGGGTTGCCACAGTGGTAATCCCTGAGCTGAATATTTCGTCGCCGGCGGTCAAAGCCGCTCAAGCCGAAGTATGGGACGGCCAACCAGCCGCGGCATATCTTGGCTTGCTAGACACACTGCGGTCCAAGATCACACCGCTGATCCAGAATCTTGGTTGTTTGATCGCGCACAATCTGATGACGATGCCCTTCAATCTGGCGGCGACCCAAGTTATAGCGGAATTGGCAGAAGCCGGGCCATATATATTGGCCTGGACCCATGATCTCGCGGCCGGCAACCAGGATTATTCTCTGCCGCGAAATCGGATAATCGATATGGTCCGGGAAAAGCACCCGAACATCCGATATGTCACGGTCTCGGAAACACGTGCGAAGGAATTTCGGACTTTAATGGGCTCCGAGGTGGATGCGGTCGTGCCCAACGGTCTGAATCTTTCCACGGTGCTCGGTCTCACGCCGGAGGCTGAAGCTCTTCTGAATGAGGTCGACACTCAAGCCATTCTCTTAATTTATCCCACACGCATTTTGCCGCGGAAGAACCTTGAGCTGGCGCTGCAGATTCTACATGCTCTCAACGGGCTGGGGCAGTCCGCTTATCTTTTCATCACCGGAGCAGCCAATGAATATAATCCCGAAGCCCAGACCTATTTGTCCGGACTGAAGCGCCAGATTGCAGAGCTGGGAATGCTAGATCGAGTGATCTGGGTGAATGAACGGTTTGACGTCGACGAACATCAGCTTCGCAGCCTGTACCTGGCAGCTGATGCGCTCTTGTTTTCAACCAGGCAAGAGGGATTCGGTCTTCCCCTGTTGGAGGCAGCGGCGTTTCGCTTGCCGATTTTTTGCTCCGATATCGAACCTTTGCGTTCGAATTTGCCAAGTAACGCAGTAACGTTTGACCTGAGAACCTCGCCTAGAAATATTGGAGAAACTATCATTGCGGCGTTAAAGTCCGATCGCGCGTTCGCCAGCAGGAAAAAACTCCTTATGAACCATTCCGCGCAGCGCCTTTACTTGGAAAAGATTGCACCTTTGCTCGGGAGCCCACTATGAACCCAACTCTGTCCGCCCATGATTTAGATCTCTTGCTTCATGCCGAACATCCCGATCCATTTGCGGTCCTCGGCCTTCAATCTGTTGAAGGCAATTTGGTGATACGCGCCTTCCGTCCGGACGTCAAGGCACTGAGCGTGGTCGACCGTATGGATCCAAAGTCCCGATTTGCCGGCGAACAAATCTCAAATGCAGGCATTTTTGAGGCGAGATTAAATGGCAGGAAAGAGCGGTTTGACTATGTGCTGGAGGTCACGAACTGGGCCGGAGAAACCGTTCAAGTGGCTGACCCGTATTCGTTTGGTCCCCTGCTCGGCGAGCTCGACATGCATCTGTTCTGCGAGGGTAACCACTACGAAATTTATCGGAAATTGGGCGCTCAGCTGACGGAAGTGAACGGGCACCGAGGCGTGCTCTTCTCAGTTTGGGCGCCGAATGCTCAGAGGGTGTCGGTGGTCGGCGATTTCAATGCTTGGGATGGGCGGCTCCATCCAATGCGAAAACGAGTGGAATCCGGCATCTGGGAGATCTTTATCCCGGGGGTCGGCGAACAAGCTCACTACAAATTTGAGCTTCGCAACTGTTTCGGTCAGACCGTGTTGAAGAGCGACCCCTTCGGCTTTTTCGGCCAGCACGGGTTACAGACGGCCTCTCTGGTCTTCAATTTGGACCGGTATAAGTGGGCAGACCAGGAATGGATGGAACGCCGACCCACTCGGCAATGGTATAAGGAACCGATCAGTATTTATGAAGTTCATCTAGGATCGTGGGCTCGAGTTCCGCAGGAAAATGATCGATACCTGAGTTACCGGGAGTTTGGGGATCGCCTGCTCTCTTACGTAAAAGATATGGGCTACACCCATATCGAATTGATGCCGGTGGCTGAGCACCCCTTTGACGGTT
>JAFAVN010000221.1 GCA_019242435.1 Verrucomicrobiota bacterium
ATGGAGGTGAAAGGTCGAGATCTCGTCGCCGGCCTGCCAAAGACCCTGACAATCACATCCCAGGAAGTGCGCGAGGCCCTCCTGGAACCGATCTCAACCATCGTCGAGTCGGTACGAGTCACCCTGGAGCGTTGCCCGCCAGAGCTATCGGCGGACTTGGTCGATCGTGGTTTGGTTCTTGCGGGTGGCGGTGCCTTACTCCGTGGACTCGATAGATTACTTCAAGAAGAGACAGGGCTTCCCGTTCACGTCGCAGAAGACCCGCTCAGCGCGGTGGCGGAAGGCACCGGCCGGGCTCTGAGCGAGATTAAGTTTCTCCGCCAAGTAGCTTCTTCTGACAAACCGATCCGGTGAGCTCTGCGTAGACCTTCACTTCCATGAGGGGAACATCGATCGCAGCGCTGATCACATTTGTGATCCTCGCGAGTGTTGTTTTGGTTTTGCCTGGCGGCTGTAAGCAGCGATGGCAAGCGACATTTGTGCAGACAATCACTCCGATCCTGAAGACCGGCTCCTGGATGAGGCACGGTATTAAGGGAATGAGTGGGGGGTTCAAAAAGCTCGACGAGCTCGAGAAAGAAAACCAGGAACTTAGAACCCAGATTGCCGAACTCAAGACCTCAAACGCCATGCTGAAGAATCTGGAATCCGAGGTTAACCGCCTGAACCGAGCTTTGGGATTCCGGGAACACTCGCCTTTCAAGCTGTTGCCGGCGCGCGTCATTGCCCGAGAGAACGCCACGTGGTGGAACAGCTGCACTATCGATCGCGGCAGCGCTACCGGTATCGGTGTTGACATGGCCGTCGTGACAGAGGCCGGCCTGGTCGGTAAAGTGGTAAATGTAGCCAAAGACGCAGCCATTGTTCTGCTGGTCTCAGATGAAGGACTGAAAGTTTCAGTCAGTATTGAAGGTACTCAGGAACAGGGAATCATCAGCGGCACTCGGGCCTCCTCGAATTATGCACCTGATCTGCGAGTTGGTTTTCTCAGCAAGACAGCCGAAGTGAAACCTGGCATGAAAGTGTTGACGTCGGGTACAGGCGGAGTATTCCCATCGGGGGTGGTGGTCGGTACCGTCAAGGCGTTTGCCATCAAAGAGTTGGAGGGTGTAGCCACCGTGGACCCCGCCGTCGATTTAACCAGAATCGAAGACGTCTTTGTAATTACGGGGACCAGATGATACTCTTTTGGCTCGTTTTGGTACTGTTTATCTGTCTGGTCTCGATTTTTCAGATATACATCCCGCCGATGATCTGGTTGAAGGAGGCGCCGATCCTGCTGCATCCCGCCTTCCTGTTTTACGGCTGCCTGACTTTGCCTTTTCCCCAGACCCTGAGTCTTATCTTTTTGACCGGGCTCCTTAATGATGTCCTGACCGTACCGTTCGCTCAGGAAAGCAATTTCAACATCGGAACATCAATCCTCCTTTACCTGGTGCCGGGCTTGATCCTCCACGGTCTCCGCCCGGTTTTTCTCCAGGGGCGATGGTTCACCGGTTTCTTAGTAGCCCTGCTAGCGGCGATTTTGACCCCGCTGCCTTCGCTGGGACAATATGCTATCATCAGCTTTGAGCGGCGTTCATTTTTCTATAATGACGTGATTATGTGGCGGATTTTGGGACCCGGAGTGATTGCAATCGTGATCACTCCTTGTGTATTCCTGATCCTTAGCTACCTGGCCGGCCTCGTTCGTTACCGACCAAAACTCGAACGACTGGCTTAATTCCCAAACGAATGGCACGCCCCAAAAAATCCGCATTCTTAGATTTTAGAATCCTTGCCTTCGCCGGCATCATTTTGTTGGCGTTGATAGTTATCGGTATCCGCCTCTGGTGGGTTCAGGTCCGGTTATACACTCACTATAGGGGCAAAATTCAGGGCTCTTCCGAGGTCACGGTGCGGATCCCTTCAGTCCGTGGGGAAATCCGAGACCGTAACGGCGTTGTGCTAGTCACGAATCGGCAGAGTTATGAAGTCGATTTTTATCTGCCCGAGCTCGTCAACGGCTACCGTAAACAATACGGCGCGCCTCCCATGCTGGATTACCTCAGCAAGGGCGCCGACGGCATGCTCCGGCAGCGTAAGGAAGAGGATATCGTCCGGATTGTGGATCAAACGATCATCCCCAGGCTGGACCAGTTGAAAGTGGCCGAGCCCTATAATTCACAACGACTGCGAACTCACTATCGGAACAATACATTAGTGCCGTTTATCTATCGGGAAGACCTCGATTTTTCCACACTCTCGAAGTTCGCCGAGAAAGACCTCGGGCTTCCCGGTGTGCAGGTCAACGCTCGGCCGGTCCGGAAATACGTTTACAACGCCATGGCAGCCCAGATCCTGGGTTATGTCGGCGCGCCGAAAGACATTAATAAGCTGCCCGACGTCAGGGACTTCAACTTCTACCAGCCGGATGTCCAAGGACGCACCAACATCGAGTATTTCCTGGACGACGAGCTGCGTGGTAAACCCGGTAGACGCATCCTAAAAAAAGACGCGAAGAATCGCCTCGAAGGGGAGAAGGAAGTCATCCAGCCTACCCCGGGGGCGAACGTATTTCTGACCATTGACGCCCGGATTCAATACCTCGTGGAAAGGACACTCCGCTCGGTTGGCCGGGCAGCGTGCGTGGTAGTGGATCCGAACAACGGCCAGATTCTGGCCATGGCATCGGTCCCATCGTACGATCCCAATAAGTTTATCCCGTCAATTTCGGCTCGGGATTGGGCAGAGATAAAGGATGCCGATGCCGATCCATTGACGAACCGGGCGATCAGCGCCTTTGCTCCCGGCTCTACCTACAAAATCGCCGTATCCTTGGCTGGATTGACCAGGGGCCTCGCCAAAGCCCAATTCACCTGCACCGGCGGCGTGACCTACGGAAATACCTACATGAAATGCTGGATCGCCGACAAGGGCGGCGCCCACGGGACTCAGACTTTGACTGAGGCCATCAAGAATTCGTGTAATGCTTATTTTTATCAGTACGGGAATGCCGCAGGCATCGACGCAATTGATAAAGTCGGTAACACACTGGGCTTGGGGCAGACATCGGGAATCGAACTGAGCGGCGAGGACCCGGGGCTGTTACCCTCTCCGGAGTGGTTACGGGTGAACAAAAACGAAAAGTGGAGCCAGGGCCAAACGGCGAATACCTCGATTGGGCAAGGCTATGTGTTAGCGAGCCCGCTACAGATGGCAATGATTGCCGCCACCGTGGCAAACGGGGGCACCGTCTATCAGCCGAGCCTTATTTACAAGGTCCAGGAAGCCGACGGGAGCGTGGTCCGGCGGCCGGAAAAGATTCGGGGAGACCTCCGAAAAGACAATCATCTAAGCAAGGAGGATATCGAGCTGGTCCGGCGTGGAATGTGGCGAGTGGTGAATGATCCCGGTGGCACCGGCGCCCGCGCTAAAATCCCCGGGATTGTGGTCGCCGGCAAGACCGGAACTGCCCAGTTCTGGCGAGACGGTCAGAAGGATAATCACACCTGGTTCATTGCATTCGCGCCATACGACAATCCCAAGATTGCCTTAGCGATCCTGGTGCAAGGGGCAAAAGCAGGCGGGCAGGTTCCAGCACCAATTGCAGCAAAATTGATTGAGGAAATCCTCGCCTTGGACAAAGGGTATGACCCGGG
>JAFAVN010000245.1 GCA_019242435.1 Verrucomicrobiota bacterium
AATACGCAGTTCTGGCGAGAACGCAAGGAGTTGCGGCGGGTAGGGTTGCCGACGGTGCGGAGGTATAACCTATGTGACGTATGTGACGTATATGACCTATAGGTCACATGGGTCCTATAAGACGTAGTGCGAGCGCAACACGATCACAAGGAACATCAATATACAAAATATTAATGTTGTGATTCCTCGTGCAAAAAAAAATAACAATAGGCGCCTTGTGGGCGCCTATTGTGTAAGTTGCCCCACTGATGTCGATCAGGCGAAAGCTCCCATTCCCCTCAGAACAAGGGTGGATGACCGCCGGCACGTTCCTGACTTCCAATCAAGGCCTGTCATTTAGTACGCGCTCGGCCCAGCCTCCTTGGGACATTTATATCGGGTCTGGGGCATATGCCTAAAATCCCGAACACCCTAGGGCAAATCTGACTTGTGAAATTTTTAAAGAACTATCCTTCTCGCAAGGTGACACCAAGCTCGTCTACTAACCGTTGTTTTAAGCGCTGGTGCACTTCATTCACTTCTTCTTGAGTGAGCGTCCGATCAGACGCGCGATAAGTCAAACTGCAGGCTAATGATTTTTTATCGACCGGTATTTTTTCCCCTGTCGGATCAAGAAAAAGATCAAAAACCTGAACATCAACAAGCAGAGGCTCTTTTGCCGATTTGAGGATTGAAACCACAGAAGCCCACCGTAACGAACGAGGACTGATCAGGGCGACATCGCGATTGATAGCCGGGAAACGCTCCAGTGGCTTGAACTTAAACGCCGGCCGCGCAGCCGGATGAGGCAGAGCGATCTCGGCGACTACTACGGCGCTTTTCGCGCCCAGGGCTCGCGCCTGACGCGGCCTCAGCAAACCCAGATACCCGGCTTGCGAACCATCCGGGCTGCTTACCTGGCAGAGCAGCGCGGCTAGATCGGTCGGGTCCTCTCGACGAACCTGCAAAGAATGACCAGATACCAATTCCAGAATGCTTTTCGCATCGAAAAGATCGTACTCACGATTGGTCTGATTCCAAGACGGTGGTTCGCTCTGACCCGATAACACGATCGCCAGCCGGGTTACTTCCTCTCCTTCGCCTGGCAGAAAAACCTGACCAAGCTCAAACAAGGCCACAGTTCTGGCGCCTCGGTTAAAGTTTCTTTCGGCGCCTCGTAATAGCCCGGGAATCAAAGATGGACGAAGAATCTGCTGATCTTCAGCCAGCGGATTTCGTAGACGAAACGTCTGACCGGTCGGACCAAGCGTGTTCTTGAGAGCTTCTTGATCGATCAAGACTAAGCTCCGAGCTTCAGAAAGGCCGAGGCCGGTTAGTTTGCGCCGCAAAAGCATAGCCTCATCGTGCGCAAGATCGATGTCGGAGCTTTTGGTCGGGCTGCCGCCGAGTCGACCCGGAATTTTTTGGACGCCGTGATACCGGCACACTTCTTCGATCAGATCGATCTCACGATTGAGATCGAGCCGATAACTGGGAACCTGCCAATGGTCGTCATCGCCGCGCTTCAGCCCGACCCGCTCCAAAATCTGGGGAGCATCGCTGATTTCGATTCCTGCGATCTCGGTGCAACGAGCCGGGCGGAATAGGATTTTCCGATCGCGGACTGGTGGTTTACCTCCCGCTAAAATCGAATCATCCGGTATGCCCGAGGCTACTTCTTTAAGCAATTGCACCGCCCGGTGCAGAGCGGCTAGGACGGACTCCGGATCGACTCCCCGTTCGAAACGGAAGCTGGCGTCAGAGATCAGCCCGAGGCCCCGACTAGTTTTCCGGATCAGGCCCGGCTCGAAATAAGCACTCTCGACCAATATGGCGGTGGTGGTGGGTATGACGCCGCTCTCCTCACCACCCATAACCCCACCTAAGCCTAGCGCTTTTTCAGAGTCGGCGATGACGAGGTGGGTCTCGTTCAACTCGTAGGTCTTGCCGTCGAGAGCTAACAACTTCTCTCCGGTCCTGGCGAAGCGTACGTTGATTGGCCAGCTGATCCGGCTGATGTCGTAAGCGTGGATCGGCTTTCCGGTCTCAAGCATCACATAATTTGTGATATCGACGACGTTGTTGATGGAGCGCAAACCAGCGGCCTCCAGTCTCTGCCGGATCCAATCAGGGCTAGGCCCCACCTTGACCTGCGTCACCTCCTGAAAGACAGCAAAGGGACAGGCCTCGGGCGCAGTGATCTGCACTTTGCCTGTGTCGTATACTGGAACGGACCCCGAGGAAAAATCAGGTTCAACCGGTCCCGGTAGCCGGAAGATGATGCTCAATTCCCGCGCAATTCCGATGTAGCTAAGGAGGTCCGGCCGGTCAGGCGTAATCTCCAAATCGAGGACGGTGTCCGGCGGGAAGAGATCCCCAATCGGCAAACCGACTTTGGTATCACGATCCAAAATCATGAGACCGTCGGCTTCCTCGGAAAACCCGAGCTCTTTCGGGCTACAAAGCATTCCCTCGGATTCAACGCCGCGTAGCTTGCCGACCTTTATTTTGGTTCCGTCCGGAAGAACTGCCCCAGGTAAAGCCAAAGGGACTTTATCTCCCGATTTAAAATTCTTCGCTCCGCAGACGATTTGCCTTGGAAATTGTGAGCCGTCGTTAACTCGGCAGACGCTGAGCCGGTCGGCATTTGGATGAGGCGCAAACGACTGGATCTCGGCTACGACAACTTGGTTGATGCCAGAACCGCGAACTTCCACTCCTTCCACTTCTACTCCTGTGAAAGTGAGAGCCTCAACTATTTCGTCCGTCGACCGGTTGAGCGCCGGCAAATATTCTCGGAGCCAATTCAGTGAAAGCTTCATTTACACGAACTGTGCTAGGAACCTTTGATCGTTCTCAATAAGCAGCCGGATGTCGGGGAGCCCGAATAAGGCCATTGCCAGACGGTCCAACCCCATCCCAAAGGCGTAACCGGTCCATTTCCCGGGGTCGTACGCCTGATCGCCTCGACCCTCGTTGACTTTCTCCAGCACAGTTGGGTCTACGATCCCACAACCCAGCAACTCCATCCAACGGCCACTGTTAACTCCTGGCAGGCGGATATCTAATTCAAGACTGGGCTCAGTGAACGGAAAGAAATGCGGTCGCATCCGAGTTTCGACCTGAGAACCCAACAGCTCCCGGACGAAGTATTCCAATGTCCCTTTCAGATCGGAGATGGTGACATGCTTATCGATGTAAAGCCCCTCTAACTGGTTGAACTGGCTCAAGTGCGTTGCGTCCATCTCATCGCGCCGGTACGCCGCACCGGGAGCGATTACCCGCACCGGAGGCGGCGTCGCTAACATGGTGCGAATTTGCACGGTCGAGGTATGAGTTCGCAGAAGCCGGCCGTCGGGGAGGTAGAATGTATCGGTCTCGTTGCGAGCCGGATGGTTTGGAGGAGTGTTGAGAGCGTCGAAGCAGTTCCATTCAGTCTCGATGTCTGGACCTGCCGCTAACGCGAACCCGAGTCGCCGAAAAACTTGGATGGCTCTGTCTTGTAACTGCGTCAGGGGATGAATGGCTCCGAGTCGCAACGGAGTGCTAGGCAAAGTCTCGTCAATATCTTCAATGGCAGCAAGATCGTGCTGGGCAGCGAACGCCTCTGCGCGATCTTCGAAAGCAGAAGTCAGTGTAAGCCGGACCTCGTTGAGCAGCTTCCCAATGCGAGGGCGTTCTCCCTTGGGAACATCCCGCATGCTCTCGCTCAGCTTGGAGATGAGCCCCGCCCGTCCCAAATATTTGACCCTCACTCCATCGAGCTCGATCGGGTTCTTCGCGTCCTGGATTTCCGCGATTGCGCTCTCCTTGAATTTGACCATTTCACTTTCCATAGCGGGTAAGGTTGACTAGGCACACCGGGTTTTTTGGGCACAATCTACCATCGGTGCTGAAAAAATGAATTTGCCGGACAGGTTCCGCGACTGACCTATCCCGGCCTAAAGGCCCGGGCTGGTTGCTCTAACCGCTTCGCGGTATAGCCGACCCGAACCTAGGCTGCTCGCTTTTTCTGCAGTGCGTCGGCTGCCTTGTCGAAAATGGATTTGAATGCTGCCGGATCTTGCACTGCGAGGTCCGCGAGGATCTTGCGATCCACTTGAATGTTGGCTGCAACTACGCCTTCGATAAAACGGCTGTAAGTGGTCCCGAGCTCACGGCAAGCAGCGTTGATTCGCTGAATCCAGAGATTCCGAAAATTGCGCTTTCTGGTTTTACGATCGCGATAGGCCCAGTACTGAGCCTTCATGGTCGCATCTTTGGCGTAGCGGAACAGCTTGGAGCGGCGGCCTCGATAGCCTTTCGCTTTGTTTAGGACTCGTTTACGACGTTCTCGACTGGCTCGAGCGTTGGTTGCTCTCGGCATTTGATTCCACCCGGGTTACGGGTGCCTCGTTGACAGGCAGTTTGTTTTCCCAGGCTGTTCCCCGACCTCGCCTGTCAGCCCGAAAAGTTCGGACTAGGTGGGTAACAGATTCCCTTCTCTTATCCGAAAGGAAGATTCTCCTTAATCCGAGCCTCGTCTGTTCGGTCCAAAACCGCGGTTTTAGCCAGAAGCCGTTTGCGTTTACCGCTTTTAGAAGCGAGCAAGTGACGTTTGCCCGCTTGGCTTCGCAGGACCTTGCCGGCACCAGTCACTTTGAAGCGCTTGGCGACTGCCTTCTTTGTCTTACGTCGAGCAATCGGTTTTGGCATAAGGAGCCGGTAAAGTATGCTTTAGACGCCGATACGCAAGGGGAAAATCCGGAGCTCGCTGAAGCTCGTTCCGGATAGCAGATAGCAAATCGCAGATAGCAGAGAGTATTCAAAAAAGCTGAGCGGCCAATTCCAGAGGCCGCTCTGCCATTTGCTGTCTGCTATCTGCTATTCCGGAGCGAGCTTTCAGGCGAGCTCCGGTTTGCGATCAGCTAAGAATTCCTACCAGGCGACCGATGAATACGACGATAATAGCGCCAATGATCGAGAGGATAAGACCCGCCGGATGAAACGGCGCTCCTTCCGCTGGTTTGGAGAACAACCGGGCGATCAAGCCTCCGACAATCGAGCCAATAATACCCAGTATGGTCGTGAGGAGAAGGTGGCCTGTGCGAAAATGCATTACGTGCTCCGCGATGAAGCCCGCAATGAAGCCGATGATGATGTACCAAATGATGTGTAACATAGTTGGTTCTTGGGTGATGTTCAGGTAGGCCGGCAACAGGCTCCCGGCACTAGTTGTTTTCTTTTTTAGCTAGTCACGGATGATGATTTTAGGCACCGCGAACTAGAATTCAGCCAAGATTCGCTGACTGCGCGCACCTGGTATTCTGCTAGCCGTCCGGGCCTAAGCGTTTTTTCCATGTTTTGGTTTAGGGCAGGACAACCGGCAGCGGTTGAACGCCAGGTAAAGCGCCCAAACCAGTTGCTGGTCCAGCCGTTTCCGGCGGCGAAGCCCGAAGGCTTTCCCCATGGACGGCGGCCCACCCTTCTTTTAGGTACGTCGCTCATTAAATAATGGTTCCGGTTTCCAGATGCGAGAACAAACGGCACAAGTGGCAAGGTGAAAACTCTTGAAAACGCCCGTCAATGGGCCTTGGCCGTATCGACACCACTGGGCGTGTCCCAGGGTTCCCGCTACCGGGTGATCAGAAACGTGCAGAGATAAAGACCCGACGTACGTTCTTCGTGGCGTTGTATCGAAGCGCCCAGAAGGGTCTCGAACATCTCTTTTTCCAAGCGCCGGGCGATGGGAAAGGCGTCCAACAGGTCGAGTATCGGAGAATGATATTCCTGAATCATCAGCTCGGGGGCTCTGACCAATTCGGAAAGATGGCCCTCTTCGTCACGCAGTCGGGTTAATGTCTCGGCTCGATCTTCCCGGGTATCCCCACGCAAACGACTGGCATAACGCTCTGCTTTCTTGCGGAACAGGGCGAGCAGCAGCTTGTCCGAAGCGGTGGCTCCGAACAGCTGGCGGGCGGCCTGCAAGATTTCGATAGTGCTTCCGTTGGTTTGTGTTGGGAAAAAAACGCCGGCCTTCGGAGTCAGGCGATAGACCAACTCTGGACGGCCGACCGGTTTAGGGCGGCGCCAAGTATCGACAATCCCTTGTTTTTCCAGTTCGGCACAATGCTGTTTGACCCCCATATAACTTAAGTCGAGTCGAGACGCGATCTCGCCTACGGCTAACCCCCTGGTCTTTTTCAGGAGATGAATGATTCGCAGCCGCTGTGAACGTCCCACTTCACTGATCCGCGACCGTCGCACCCTCGGTTTCGGGTGAGTTGATGTACCGTTCTGCATAGTTTTATAAA
>JAFAVN010000166.1 GCA_019242435.1 Verrucomicrobiota bacterium
CAAGGACCATTCCCAGGAGCCGCCTGTTCTGACGCGTTGTTGGTGCGAAGAGCGCAATCCCAAACACCCAAGGCTCCGTTTTTATGCGCTAAAGCGGCTCCCCTCCAAACGCGCTGGGCTCAGCAAGACAACGGCACCGCGACCCATCGCGCTGGAGGGGAGCCGCTTTAGCACGTGCAAACGTGATCTGGCTGACTTTGCCGCGGCGTTATGCCTATTTCCATCGCGATAGAAACAGGCGGCTCCCGGGAATGGCCCTTGGGCAGCCGGAAACCGCCGACCATTCCCGGGAGCCGCCTGTTCTGACGCGTTGTTTGTCCGAAGAGCGCAATCCCAAACACCCGAGGCCTCCGTTTTTATGCGCTAAAGCGGCTCCCCTCCAAACGCGCTGGGCTCAGCAAGACAACGGCACCGTGACCCATCGCGCTGGAGGGGAGCGGCTTTAGCGCGTGCAGACGTGATCTGGCTGACTTTGCCGCGGCGTTATGCCTATTCCATCGCGATAGAAACAGGCGGCTCCCGGGAATGGCTCTTGGGCAGCCAGAAACCGCTGGCTAATTTTCCCGCCGCCGCCGGCGAAGTTAGTCATTTGGGAAACGATTCGGTCCAGAGCCATCACCGTTGTCGTCTCCTTCGAACTCGAAATCAGATTCTTTTGGAGGCTCGCGGACAGTGAGCGCTCGGAAAGTGAAATAGATCGCCAGGAGGACAGCGATCGCGGCGGCCCCAAGACAGGACCAGGCAAGGAGCCTCGAGAGAGCGGCCGTCTGGCCGGATGCGGTGAGGGGGTCAGACAGCCAGCCGAGCCCTATCATGATAACGCAGACGATTATCGCGATGAAGGCCTTTGGAGCACTTGCATTCTTGGTAGCCATGAGCGTGAGGCCGAGTCTCATTTCTTCCTCAAGTTGAGACAATCCTACTCAAGCACTGTGGCATGTCCGCAGCAAACCGCTGTCTTTGCTAATCCCCAAGTTCGCGCCGCCCGGTGATCCCCCCAGGATGCCAGGCAAATGAAGCTTTTCTCGTGTCTCGTTGAAAAAGAGACGAGATTGCTTGAGTGAACAATTCGCGGCCGGGCTTATGAGATCGGCTGAAGAAATTCGCGGAGTGCTCGATTTACCGCTTCGGGCTGCTCGAGAGGTGCGAGATGGCCACAGTCAGGAATGATCTCCAGGCGGGAGTTACGAATTAGGCGATGCGCTCGTTTCGCGATAGCGGCTGGCAGTAACTGGTCATCTTCGCCGTGTACGATCAAAGTCGGAATAGTAATTTCAGGCAACCGATTGACGTAGTTGGTTCGTAGTCCGTTCCAGGTGATCTCGTGGCGTTGCCACTCAAGGACTGCACCGCCGGCGGGGTGTTTGCGAGCAAGGTGCACCAAATCATCAATCAGCTTGGGCGTCACCAAGTCCGGACGATGTCGCATGTGGCGCAATAGCGCCCAGCGCACGAAGTGCCGGCTGCTTTTGAAAAACCACGAACCCATGAGGTTAAGCCCGGGCAGGTGCACGAAGAACCAAGTCAATCGTCCGCCCGGAATGGCGCCGTCGAGACACGCACTATCGATCAGCACCAGCTTTTCGACCCGTCCCGGCGTTTGCAGAGCGAACCCCAGGGCGATACCACCGCCCATGGATAGTCCGGCGAGGCTGGCACGCCGTAGTCCGAGCGCATCAAGAAGCGGTCCGAGGAAAGCCGAGCATTCGGCAAACCCCCAACCTGCGGGCATGGGATCGCTGTCGCCGAAGCCCGGGAAGTCCGGCGCAAAGACTTGGCACCTATCGGCCAAAGCAATCATGGCCGACCCCAGACTTAGTCCGGCTTCATCAAGACCTGCGCCATGCAACAAGAGAACCGGTGGACCGGAGCCGCCGGCGATCAGGCATCTGATCTCCAGCCCTGATACGCTGAGGTGTATCTGCTGAACTGGTGACCCATTTTCCGCTGCCAACATCGCTCGTGAATGCTTGCCGCCAACTACGCAGTTCGGCGATTCAAGGCAACCAAAGTAGTAGTTGGCCCGCTTATCCTCCCACAGCTAAATATTCGGCAAAAGATCAAAATATTCGTGGTCTTCATTCTTGCCTCCTTCTCCCTTGCCCACTTCTTTTTTCACTAGCAATAAAACTGATTTCCTTGATCCATCTTACCATTTTATAGCCGAGCTGGTTCTCCACCCGGAGCTGCAAGGGCGCTTCATAGACCTGGGGAAGCGATTGTGAATTCATTTCATAGGCCAGGAGACATTCCGAGTAGAGCGCGGTTGCCAGGTCTTGGGTGTCGTAATACGTACCCCCGTAAAGACCTTCTCCGAAAGAATAAAACACGACCTTCTTCGCTTCCGGAAGCGGCTTTACTAGTTCGACGAGTTTCTTGAACTCTAGTCCACCCCACTGGGCGACCCCGGTCCATCCCTGGAGGCCTGCATTTTCCTGCGCACGCACCCGATGATGTTCTTAGTCGTAACGGGGCATCTCTGGCGCCTTGAACGAAGCTGCCAGGAACTCATCTGCCACCGCTTCGAGTTCCAGAAAACGAGGCGTGTTCAGCAGGTAGAAGAGCGAATGTAGGGTTCGCTTCGGCCGCACGCAGCCGCAGTCCACCAGGCGTTCCAGCTCAACAGAAACGCTGGCCAAGGTTAGACCCGTCGCGGTGGCTACCTGCTCAACCGTCTTTGCTCCTTCGCAGAGGGTTTCCAGGATGCGGAGCCGGGCTCGATCAGCCAAGTTGCCGAAGAGCTTTTCTTTACAACCCAGATCACACCCAGATGACGGATCCGTTGGCTTCGGAAGCCCTCTGGTAGTGAGGTCAGAATTCAATAAAAGATTCATATTAGATACATCTATATAAGGGTTGCTTTAAAGCAAGATTTAATATACATGTTTTATCGCTTTCTTATGCGTCTCGCCTTCTCGACCGATTATGCTCTCCGCCTGTTGATGTTGCTCGGACTCGAACCGGATCGCCTCGTCACCATCGAAGAAGCCTCGGCTCGATTCTGCATTTCGAAAAACCACTTGATGAAGGTCGCTTATCAGTTGGGGCAGGCCGACTATTTGGAGACCGTGCGGGGGCGTAACGGTGGCCTCCGTCTGGGCAAAGCGCCGGACCGCATTGTGGTGGGGGAAGTTGTCCGCACGATGGAACCGGACTTTGCCGTCGTCGAATGCGAAAACCCGACGGGCTATTGCAAGATTGCGCCCTCCTGTGTTCTACGCTCTGCGATGCGAGAAGCTGTTCGTGCTTTTCTGACGAAACTTGATGAATACACCCTTGAGGATCTGCTTCGACCGAAATCCAGGCTCCGGGCCCTGCTAGGTATCGGCCAGCAACGGGCCCTCGCCGAGAATCGAGTAGATGGCCACTGATCGGCCCGTGTCGTTCCGGCCGAGGCGGCGCCGTGAACTTACCCTTTCACTCCAACCAATGCGGCAGCGCAAGCCTTGTTCCATGAAAAGCTTCCGCCATTCTGCGATCGTCAAGGGGCGCGCGCCCACATGGATGGCTGTGGACAGATCGCGCTCGATAACCTAGCGGACTGCCTGTGACACGTTATCGGGCACCAGGCAAAGCTCGTGAATACCAGCTGCTTACCAGGCAAGCATTCGGCTGAGCTCACGGTTCATCCTCAGCTGCGATTGTGATCAAAGTGTTTAACATCGAAAAAGCTTCTAGCGCTTTCACCGAATCCGGCTGGTTCAGTCATCTTTCCTAGTCCCCTTTGACCTGGTTGCGGAGAGGCGGTGCTGACAGGCGGCAGATCGATGGCGGAATATATGCCGAATATTCCTATCAGCAGTAACGATGCGGATAAGATGCAGACCGCCAGCCAGGAGTACCGCCAGGTCTCGCCCCGTTGTACCATCGTCGTAAAAATCGCCGCGATACCGGCCAGCAAACCGGTGAGGGCCGTAAAGAGCAATCTACCGGTAACCCGGTTATCACCACTGATTGACCTGGAACGGTGAGAGCTGCCGGCAGGCAAAACCGCCGATTTGTCTTTAAAGCGAGCGTGGTCATAAAGATACATATTAAATATCTCTTTAGAACACATAGTGGGCATGATGGACCAAATGGACACCTCTTCGCACCGGGTCGGCGGAAAGCAATATTTTTACTGCATGTTTAAGAAACCGCCAGCACCTGAGATCCAAATCTCAAGCCTGCCGATCGGGCCGCCCCGCATGAGCCAAGTCGAAATCGGCAGCACACCCCAGGGCCAACGCATTTGCCAAGCCGCATAGAGCGGCGAGGGTTGCTCTCCGACTGGACCGCTCCTCTAACGTGCTCGTCACCTGGCCCTTGCTAACAGAATCTTTGCGCGGTGGTCAATGTCCATCGCGAGCGCGTCTTCACGGCGCGATGAACGCGATCTTCACGATAATGAGGACGAGAATCGTCATACCAGCGACGCCGAGGGCAGTGCGATCGCGACCAGCCAAGTAGCAGAGCACTGCAGCCCAGGTCAGTAGCGCAGCGAGCAAGGCCGCACCAACGTAAGGGGTAACGGTCGCGACGTGCAGCGCCGCTCCTTGGACAAGCTGAAGCCGAAAGAACTCCGCGAGCGTACGGACTAGGGCGAGGAATTGCACACAGATGCCGATCTGAGTGAGAAGATGGATGTGCTTCGAAAATGCTCCGTGCTTCATTTGGTGAGTTTTATCTTCCTCGTGTCCGTCGTGCGCTCGTAGTCCCGGCGAACCACCAAAATGTCATCGAGTGCTGTATTGTCCGGCTCGAGGGAATGTCGCCGAAGCGGAAAGAAGTTAGGAAGTCTTGCCGTGCAATTTTTGTGGTTTGCCAGACAGAGGCCGCTGTTAACGATTTTATCGGCTTGTCTAGTATGCACGCATCCATTGGTGGGACAAGGCACAGAGAAGCCTCATGAAAATCTGCAACCATCAGATATAATCGATCCATGGCTAACGAGGCTGTGAACCAGGTCATCGCCGATTACTATCGCGACTTTAGCACGCTGAACATCCAAGCAATTCTGCCGTACTTCAACGAGCCTTCGTTACTGGTGGGCCCGCAAGGAGTGATTCCGATCCCGGATCGCGCAGCGCTGGCGGCTGTTTTTGGGCCGGTGATGGAAGGTCTGCGAGCCAAAAGCTATGGCCGGAGCGAATTCGAACCTGGTTATGTGAAGTCGCTCAGTTCATCCGCTGCATTGATCGGCGGAGTGGCGATGCGGTACAAGGCCGATGGCCAGGAACTGGAGCGCGCCGGCATCACCTACGTGCTCCACAAAACCGAGTGCGGCTGGAAATTCGCCGCGCTTATCCTTCACGACCCGAACACACCAGAATCCACGAGCAGCTGAGGTCGGTAGGGCGAGGCTCCCCTGCTACCAAGCACGTCCGCAAAGTCCACCGTTTCGAGCCGCTTTTCAGCGTACGACACCGACCAGCTGCCGAGCCGTCGATCCATAGGCGCCCTTGGCTGGTTCGACCCTTTGAGCTCGAGCATGTTTTTTCCGGTTTTTTGGGGATCGGCGGAATGGCGATGCGG
>JAFAVN010000450.1 GCA_019242435.1 Verrucomicrobiota bacterium
CATTCCAAGAGTTAAATGGCGACCGCGGGTTGTTCCCGGGAGCCGCCTGCTTTTGCGGATAGAGCTGCGCGCCTACAAAGCGGCTCAGCTCCATCGCGTTGGATCTCACGGCGTTCGCGGTGTTCCCGGCGTTAACCTCGCGCGACCGGAACGGCGCAGAAGGCGCAGGAAACCCGCTATGAGGGTAGGAACTCGCGCACACAAAAGGTGCATTCTATGGCCAGCATTCTTCCCGGCTTCAGCCCTACCAGGCCATTGTTTTCGGGGCCAGGCGGCAGATTGTGAGCGTCTACCGCATGGCTCACGGGTTCGAAGCAAAAAAACTCGGCTTCGGCGGAGGGCGAGTACAGGACATAGACGGTGAGCGGCGGCTGAGTATCCACCTCAAGCGCCAGGGCGCGATCTTCCCAGAGAATCGTGCCGTGCCCGTTCCAGCCCAGGAATCCGTTGTTTATCCAGTCGAGGGGCAGCGATCGAAATGACGCGAAGTCCCATTCCGGGCGGCTGGCGACCGCTATTTGCTCTGTTGGCAGGTGATGCGCATTTTCGAGCCAGACCGACTTGGCCGGTGCCTTGAGGAGCGTCGCCCGTGTGCGGGGCAACCAAGGATGAAATCCCAGTCCGAATGGTAGCGCGATGGGCGCGCGATTGATCGCACCGAGTCGAATTTTCAACCCATTGGCGTCAAGCGCGTACTCAAGACTAGCCGTATAGCGATACGGACCAGGCCCTTCCGCAACGTGTTCGAGCCTTACCGAACGATCATCGGCAGAGGTGACAGTCCAGGCTGCAAGCCAGCCGTCTCCGTGAATTGGGCAAGGCTCACCCGGGAAGTTGGGGGTCAGCCGGTGGAATCGGCCCTCGAAGCTAAACCCGTTACCGGAAATGCGGTTCGACCAGGGTACAAGGACGTAGAGGCCAAGAGCATTGGGATCACTCGTGCCACTTTCTGGCCAAGGGCGAAACACTTCGATCCGTTGCTGGTGGCGCAGAAAGTCGAAGCGCGCCACTCCCGCTCCGAGCGAAGGCACGATCTCAGCGGTCAGCGAACCCGCAAAGAGCTGGACTGTGGCAGGCAATCCTAGCAGCCCCCATCAATCAGAATGTTCTGGCCAGTGATCATGTCGGATTCGCTACAGCAAAGGAACAGCACCAAATCCGCAACATGCTCAGGAAGGATCCGCTCCTTCAGCGACTGGCGGTCCAATACCCAATCGTTGTACTGTTTTGAGCGGTCTCCGAACACGAACTCCTCCGCCTTGGAACGCACTGGACCTGGGCTAATGGCATTGACGCGGATGCCGTGCCGGCCAAGTTCCCGGGCGAGCGTTTTGGTTAACCCATAGAGGGCGCCCTTTGAGGCCACGTAGGGCACGTAACCCTCAACAGCGCCACTCAGGGTGCCCGAACAAAAGTTGACGATCTTGCCGTAGCTTTTAGCAATCATGCCTGGCGCCACAGCCTGGGCCAGAGCGAAAGTGCCTGCTGCATTGACCCGCAGCTGTTGTTCATATTCGGCGAGCGAGAATTCCAAGAATGGCCGGTTGATGATAAGCGCAGCGTTGTTAATGAGCACATCGATTCCGCCACATTCTAACGCGAGCATCTGAACGCGCGCTTTTGAGGCCTCCAGATCATTCAGGTCCTGGCCGATAAATCTCGTCGCCTTTCCAGTGGTCCTGGCGATTTCTATAGCAAAGGCCGCGCCTCGCTCATGGTCAGGTCGGTCCAGGAGAAGCAGCTTCGCGCCGGCGTCGGCCAGGCGCGTAGCCTGTACCCGTCCAAGTGAGCCTAATGCACCGGTAAGCAGAACGGTCTTGCCGTCCAGTGTCATCATAGAGCTTCCGACACTTCGTCAACGTTTGTCTCGCCAATCGGCTTGTCAAAGACGATCTCGCCGCGCGCCATCGCCACGATTCGGTCGCAGGACTCGAACACATGATGCAGGTTGTGGCTGATCAAAATTCCGGTGACTCTTTGCGCCGGAAGACTGCGGACGAACGCCAGCACTTTGGTAGTCTCTTTGACGGAAAGATGGTTGGTTGGTTCGTCAAGGATGAGCACCCGCGACTTGAAATGCATCGCGCGCGCGATGGCTACACCTTGCCGCTGTCCGCCAGAAAGTTCGCTTAAGAGGGCGTCAGGAGAACGCACACGCAAATCAACATCGGCGATTGCCTGCATCGCTTCATCGCGCATGCGCTGGTGATCAATTAGCCCCAGCCCTGCTATGGCGAAATGAAGCGGTTCCCGCCCGAGGAACATATTCCGCGCGATTGACATCGTGGGCACTACTGAGTTGTCCTGGTAAATCGTCTCGATACCCAGCTTCATCGCGGCTTTTGGAGAGGTGATTTTGACCGGGCGGTCGCTGATCCTGATTTCGCCGCGATCCGGCTGGTGAACACCCGAAAGAATTTTGATTAGGGTCGACTTCCCGGCACCGTTGTCACCTACCAAACCGCACACCTCGCCGGGGAATACGTTAAGGCTAACGCCTTTCAGCGCGTGGACGCTCGAATACCATTTGTGCAGATTCCGCACGGAGATCAGGGGCGCTCCCATTTTATCCCTCCACCTTGATCCGGCGTGCGGTCCACCGCAGCCAGGAGTTGGCCACGACTGCAAATATCGTCAACCCGCCAACAGCACACTTGAACCAGTTGGCATCGACCTGCGACAGCACCAGGCCGTTGTCGATCACCCGAATAAGCAATGCACCAACTACGGCACCCAGAACCGTACCGACGCCGCCCGTCAATGCGGTGCCGCCAATTACCGCTGCTGCGACTGCCTGCAATTCCAGCCCGTCCCCGATCGAGGGGAGTGGCGCGCCTAAGCGGAACACTTGGATCGTTCCCCCGAACCCTGCTAACACAGAGCACATTACAAAGCAGGTCATCTTTACCCGCCAGACCGGCACCCCCATTGCCGCTGCGGCGTCGAGCAAGCCGCCCGTCGCTCGGATCCAATTACCGAAATTCGAGCCGCCGAGCATGGCTCCGGCAACCACGGCGACGACAACGAACCAGATGAACGAAGCTCGTATCATTCCGCCCGGGCCAACATATTGCGTAAAGATGCCGATCGGTAGATCGCCGGACAATAAAGGAGGGAATCCCCCGGTAACGACCACGGTCAACGACCGCACAATGAAAAGCATACCCAACGTGGTGATGAAGCTCGGGATATTAAAGGTCAGGGTAATGAATCCATTAACGAGGCCTACGGCGGCGGCAATCGTCAGGCCAAGCAGCATCGCCGGGATAAATGGGATGCCCCGGTCGGTCATCAGCGCGACCGAGACCGGCATCAGAGCGAACATCGAGCCTACAGAGAGATCGAACTCACCACAGATCATTAGCACAGTAACGCCGATGGAGACTAATCCCACCTCCGGCAGCAAACCCAGCATACCGCGCAGATTCTCCGCAGAAAGGAAGATGCCGTCGGAGCGCAACTCGAAAATCACTGTAAGCAGGACGAGGAGCGCAATCCCTGCCAACTCGGGCTTCTCGAGATATATCCTAAAGAGCTTCCTCACAGTCTTTCGGACGCCGAGCAGTTGACGGCTAGGCGGCTCAGCGTTTACCTGCTTTCGAAAGCTCCATGATTGAGTCGACCTGATCCGGGGTAATCACCGCCTCTCCAGTGTCGATGTCAGTCGGCGCCAAGCCGACGTTCTTCTTAAGATAAACTTCCATGACCGGCATAAAGCCCTGCGCATACGGCTGTTGATCTATTTCAATCTGGATATAACCGGCCTTCATCATCTCGAGCACTTGCGGCACGAGATCGAAGCCTCCAAGGAGTACCTTGCCTGGCGGAATATTGCGGTCCTTAAGAACTTTGGCCACGCCGGCGTGCCAGAAACCCATATCGAAATAAGCGGTGGTGTCGGGATGCGCATTCAGGTAGGTGCCGACGCGGCCGGAAACGGTGGCGAGATCGGTGCCCGAATCGATCTTTTCGATAGTAACCTGCCGGCTGGGATTCGCTTTCTTGAATTCCTCCAATCCGTTCATAACTCCTTGGGCGCGCTGTTCAGCCCAGTTTTGGCCTGGTGCGCTTACACCTACTAGAACCCGGATTGGACCTTCTTTCGGGAAGAGTGCAGATAGCCGTTTCCCTAGGGTTGTTCCGGCCGGAATGAAATTTTGGCCGATGAAAGCTTCTCTCAGTGCCAGCGCCGGGCCCGCGGTTGCGTCTACGTTCGAGGAAATGACGGTGATACCCTTCTCTCTGGCGTCCTTTAACACGCCAATGAATGCATTGTTGTCGACCAGGGACGTGATCAACGCGTCCGGTTTGCGCGCGATCGCCGCCTGCATGTTGGCCACCTGCTGCTCAATCGAGCCTTCATTCTGTACAAAGATGAACTGACCATTCGCCCCGACCTTGCCGCAGGCGTCGTCGAAGCCGAGCTTCACTGCCTGCCAGAACGAGTTAGTTGTAGATGAATGGCAGGTGAAGACGATGCTCAAGGCCTTGGCGGCCGATGCTGGCTCTGCGAGTACAACCAGCCACCCGAGTATGCCAAGCCTTCGTATCAGGTTCTCCAGACTACTCCTAAGCATGTGAAACCTTTCTGTTAGAATCATTAAGGGGGGGCCGCCAATTTCGTTGGTTCCAGACAGCTTGCCTCGTCGATAGGCAGGCTCGCTCGTGAAGTTGGGGGGCAAGGCAGCATCTTTCCAGCAGCATCATCTGCTGTCAATTCAAATGGCTGACCTGAATGGCTTATCCTAATCCAGCGATTGCCTCCCCCGATCTCCCACGGCAGTTTCGAATGATTGAATTTAAGCGGATTCTGAGCTAACCGGAATGACGACCTAGATGAGCATAGATCCAAAAATCTACTTGCCCGCTATTCGGAGGCTTACCTAACGATGATCCGGATCAAGCGTGTGTATGACCGGCCTGCGAAAGAGGATGGTGAGCGCTTCCTGGTGGAACGTCTTTGGCCGCGCGGGATGAAAAAGGAAGCGTTGCAGCTATCCGCGTGGTGTAGAGACGTGGCACCCAGCGACGAACTGCGTCGCTGGTTTAACCACGACCCGGCCAAATGGAAAGAATTTCAACGACGCTACCGAGCCGAGTTGACCCATCGGCGTACTGTCTGGCAAAAATTGTTAGATGCGGCCGAGCAAGGGGACATAACATTGCTCTACAGTGCTCGTGACCTAGAACATAATAGCGCTATCGTGTTGAAGTCCTATCTTGAGGAAATATTGCTGGAAAAAAAATCCGGCCAGGGATAATCGCTGGCGCTGCGTACCCGGACCTTCAGTCGGATGCCGCCGCCAGGTTTTGTCCGCGTTCCCGCCATACCAAGTCCTCTACCGCTGCACAAATAATCCGAGCGACCCGTTCAAAGCCATTGCTACCGGTGTTAATAACCAGATCGTAATGTGATGGCTCAGTGACATCCACATTGAGATAAGCTCGAACGTAGCGCCGACGCGCTGCGTCATTCGCGCGCACTATTCGCACCGCGTTTTCCTCAGTGATTCCGTGGGATCGCGCGAAATTTCGCACCCGAAAATCGAAAGGCGCTACCAGTCGTACGCGCAGAACATAAGGAAGCTGTGCGGTAATAATGGCTGCGCCTCTCCCCACAAGAATAACGTTCCCGGTCATGGCCAATTTTCGAATCGTATGTTTGGCGAATTCGCGGAGCATCCCGGACCGAGGATGCAGACCCAGCAGGAACTCAAAGGATTCGCTGAGCGGAAAACGTCTGTCTTCGGGCATGAATTCTCCAATTCTCTTTGAAAGGCTGTGATCTTCTAGAATTTTGGTCACCAGATTCTGGTCCAGCACGGTCCAGGAACGACTAGGATCTCCTGAGCATTTGACATCAAGTTCCTTGGCAACCAGCGTGGCTATGGTTAGTGCTCCGGCTCCGCTCTCCCTGGAAATGGCGACAGCCGGCATGGGTGGGTTACCCGGCCTGGTGCCCGAATGCGATACCGCGCGTAGGTAGTTTTTCAAAAAATCAACTGGTTCTGTAAACACAACGAAAACAAATTTATTGAATTTAAACTGTCAAACATATCGCTATACGATATATCTATATATAACCCACTGAGCTTCGGGAAGCAAAACTTTTTCCACGCGATCCCCTCGCCCGCTAACCAACGGGAACCCAGTCACAGCCAGCCGGCCATGTGTAGTTTCGCGAGTTTGAAACTTCAAAAAACATAGTTTGCTGATGACGGCGAAGCTGAACAGAGCGTCACCCGTTGAGCCAGGAGGGCGTTGCTGATGGTGCGGCAGCTGGCGGGGTTGCAAAATCCCAGAGTTCGGCAGTGATGGCGTTCTGAATCGGTGCGACGCCCCTGAACTACTG